>JAZFQY010000085.1:0-4894 GCA_036445355.1 Alphaproteobacteria bacterium | reverse complement strand
TCGTCATTCGCATGCTTCTGGCGCCAGGCCGTGAGCTGGTCGTTCGTCTCGCGCGGATCGACGAATACAACTAGTGCCTGAAAGGCATCGCCGCCCAGTTCCCGATCGAGCTTGGCAACCCTGCGCGCACCAATGATACACGGCCCGCACCAAGCCGCCGTGAACCAGATAATCGCCGGTCTTCCCTTCAGCGACTCGTTGGTCAGGACCGTGCCGCCGACTTCGGTCAGCCGGAACTCAGGAAATGGCGACCCCACCGCCGGCAGCCGCTGCGCGAGCTGCGGCAAGGCCTCTCCGGACTGCGTGGCCCCGCGTTGATCGGCGGCAACTGAAAGACCGGCGCCGCCGGCCATCAGTGTCGCTCCGAGAATTGCAGCGACGATTCTGCCTTGCATGCCCGCCTTCGTGCCGGGGTCGCTCGGACCTAGTGTGATGCTTCCGAATTTCGGCATCATTATTGTGCCGAACTTCGGAAGCTGAATCACACTAGATTCAGCTAGTTAGTGTCCCCTTGAACCCGGAATTCAACCAATCGAAATTCGGATTCGGGACACTAGCCCAATCGCGATCCAGTGCTAATATGGACCCTGTAGCGACTACAGGTTCAAGGGTCGATGCCATGGCGACGAACACATTTTCGGGAGCCGCATCCGACACCGCCCTTTCAATAGGCGCCCTGTCGCGGTGCACCGGCTGCAACATCGAGACAATCCGCTATTATGAGCGCATCGAGGTCATGCCCGAGCCGGCGCGCACGGCGGGCGGCCACCGGCAATACGGTCAGGCGCACGTCCGGCGCCTGTCCTTCATCAGGCGCAGCCGGGCCCTCGGCTTCAGCCTGGACACGGTGCGCGCGCTGCTGTCCTTCGTCGATGGCGGCGAGTGGACGTGCGATGACGTGCAGGCCATGACCCTGGTGCATCTCGGCGAGACCCGGCGCAAGATCGCCGATCTGCGCAAGATCGAGCGCGTGCTCGCCGACATGGCGGCGGAATGCGCGGGCGGCACCGTGCCCGACTGCCCGATCATCGAGGCGCTGTTCGAGGGCGCCTCGCCGGCGGCGGAACCGGCGCCCTGAGCTAGAGCAGATCCGGGTCGATGAGAATCGTCTTGGGCGATTCTTCGACCCGGTGAATTTGCTCTAATTAATTGATATAGAGCGGATTCACGTGATTGATCGGGTCCCGCGAAGCGGCCTCGATCAATCACTGTTCGCTCTATCGGGTCTACCCCGCCAGCTCGCGCGAGCGCTTGGCAGCGGCGGCTACGGCCTCGGCCATGAGGCGCCGCAATCCATCCGGCGCCATCAGCACCTCCAAGGCCGCGGCGGTGGTGCCGCCGGGGCTGGTAACGTTCTGCCGCAGGGTGGCCGCGTCTTCCGCCGACAGGCGCAGCAGTTCGCCCGAACCGGAAACGGTGGCGCGCGCCAGGCGCTGCGCCAGCTCCGGCGGCAACCCCCCCGCCGCGCCGGCCTCGGCCAGCGCCTCGACCAGCAGGAAGACATAGGCCGGGCCGCTGCCGGAAACGGCGGTCACTGCATCCATCAGGCTCTCGTCCTCGACCCACGCCACCTCGCCGACGGCTTCCATCAAGTCGGCGCAGGCCGTGCGCTGGGCCGCGCTCGCCTTGGCATTGGCGGTGAGCACGGTGATCCCGCGCCCGATCGCCGCCGGGGTGTTGGGCATGGCGCGCACGATCGCCGCCGCGCCGAACAGGGCCTCGAGGGTGGCGATGGGCGTGCCGGCGGCGATGGACAGGAACACAGTGACGGGCCGGGCGAAGCGCGCGAGCGGCGCCGTCGCCTCGTCCATGCTCTGGGGCTTGACCGCCAGCACCACCACCTTGGGCCGGAAGCCCCGATCGACGGTGGCGGCGGCGCCCACGACCGTCACCCCGCGGGCGACGAAGTCGGCCACGCGCCGGCCGGGCTGGGGCTCGATGACCACCACCTTGTCCGCGGGCGCGCCCCGCTCCAGCCAGCCGCTAAGCAGGGCGCCGCCCATCTTGCCGCAGCCGACGAGCAGCAGCGGGCCGAACGCCGCCATTATTAGGCCTCCCCCACCGCCTCCAGCATGACGGCGGCGATGGCGTCGGCGGGCCGCTTGCCGCCCCAGACGACGAATTGGAAGGCGGGGTAGAAGCGGTCGATCTCGGCGACGGCGATGTCGATGATGTCTTCGAGCTGCTCGACGCTGGCGCCACCGACACCGCGCAGCAGCAGGGCGTGGCGGAACGCCGGCAGGCAGACCTCGGTGGTCACTTCGAAATGGCCGACCCCGAGTCGGTCATTGGCCATCGCCAGGAGCTCGTAAATCGCCTGCCGGCGCTCCCGCGGCACACGCAGGTCGAAGGCGCAGATGAGCTCGAGCGCGCCCAGGTCGGCGGGCCAGCGCAAGACGATATGGTAGGCGCACCAGCGGCCGGCGGCCTCGGCCAGCAGCTCGGCGCTGCTCGTGCGCTCGAACACCCAGTGGTGGGCGGCGAAGATCTCCTCGGCGATATCTAGCGGGTTCGCCGCCTCCGCCAGCTCGATCGGGTGCAGGCCCATGCCCAAGTCCCCTTAGTCCCGACCACTCGCGCGGGCCCGGGATCGCTCCCTCGTGCCGACGCGCGATTCGCAGGCGTATCCTACAGATTGTGTGTTATGGGTCGTCGAGACACTACACAAGGTAAGATGTCAGATTACGGCGTCGCCGGCAAGATCGATTTGCCGGCCGCCACCCGTCGCCGCGGCTAAATGTCCTAGCCGCTGGTGGAGGTAGGCTTCGACGCCCGCGCCTTGCCGGCCTTTGCCCGCCCTGTTGGCCGCTCGAGCTTGGCCAGGCGCGCCTCCAGTGCCGACAGGCGCTCGGCCATCGCTTCCTGCTCGGTGCGCGCTTTCGCCGCCATCGCCTTGACGGCGTCGAACTCCTCGCGCGGCACCATGTCCATGTCGGTCAGCCATCGCTCGAAGCGCTGGCGAAGCTGGGTCTCGACCTCGCCCTTGAGGCCGGCGACGACGCCGGCGGCACCGGTGGCCAGGTGCGCGAGATCGTCGAGAATCGGGTTCTGGGTCTGCATGGCGGCTCCATTGCCTCGGCGGGCACCGGTGCCCGTCCGGCGCAGGATAGTGCTCGCCGAGGCGCCGAGGCAAGCCGGAGGCGCCATTGCGGCGGGCCGGCCTGCTGCCTATAAGGGGCCACCTTCGCGACGAGAGGCGGCCATGATCCTGGTCACCGGCGGCGCCGGCTTCATCGGCTCGAACTTACTCGCCGGGCTGGAGCAGCGTGGCGACCCACCGGCCGCTGTCTGTGACCGCCTGGGCGCCGGCGACAAGTGGCGCAACCTCGCCAAGCGCGAGCTGGCCGATCTCATCGCGCCCGAGCTCTTGTTCGAGTGGCTGGCGGTCCATGGCGGCGAGATCGACCTGGTGGTCCATCTCGGCGCTGTCTCGGCGACTACGACGCGCGACGTGGACGCCATCGTCGCCGCCAACATTCGCCTATCGCTGGACCTGTGGGGCTGGTGCGCGGAGACCGGCACGCGCCTGATCTACGCCGGCTCGGCGGCGAGCTATGGCAATGGCGCTGGCGGCTTCGACGACGACATGAGCGCCGATGCCCTCGCCCGCCTGCGCCCCCTCAACCCCTATGGCTGGTCGAAGCTCCTGGTCGACCGGCGCATCGCCCGCCTGGCATCCGGCGGCGCGGCGCGGCCGCCGCAATGGGTCGGCCTGCGCTTCTTCAACGTCTATGGCCCCAACGAATACCACAAGGGCGGCCAGCGCAGCGTCGCGGTCCAGAACTTCGAGCAGGTCCAGGCCGAGGGAAGGTGCCGCCTGTTCCGCTCCCACCACCCGGACTACCCCGACGGTGGCCAACGGCGCGACTTCGTATGGGTCGACGATTGCGTCGAGGTCATGCTCTGGCTCATCGACAATCCAGGCGTCTCGGGCCTTTTCAACCTTGGCACCGGGCGTTCGCGCGCCTTCGCCGAGCTCGCCGGCGCCGTCTTCGCTGCCCTTGGCCGCGAGGCCCAGATCGACTACATCGATACGCCGCCCGAAATCCGCGATCGCTACCAGTACCTGACCGAGGCGCGGATGGAGCGCCTGCGCGCCGCCGGCTACGAACGCCCCTTCACGCCGCTGGAGGACGGCGTCGGCGCCTATGTGCGCGACTATCTGGCGACCGACGACCCCTATCGCTGAGGTGCGATGAGCGAGCCCATTCCCTTTCCGAATTTCGATCCCGTGGCGCTGCAGATCGGGCCGTTCGCCATTCGCTGGTATGCGCTCGCCTACATTGCCGGCCTGCTCCTCGGATGGGCCTACATCGCCTGGCTCATGCGCCGGCCGCCCAAGGTCATGAGCCGGGACGAACTCGGCGACTTCCTCACCTGGGCCGTGGTCGGGGTCATCGTCGGTGGCCGGTTGGGCTACGTCTCGATGTACAAGCCGGCCTATTTCCTGTTTCACCCGCTGGAGATCCTGTTCGTCTGGCAGGGCGGCATGTCGTTCCATGGCGGGCTCCTCGGCGTGGCGGTGGCCATCGTTCTGTTCGCCCGCCGGCGCGAGCTGGCCCTGCTCCCGGTCGCCGACCTCATCGCCTGCGCCGCGCCCATCGGCCTGTTGCTCGGCCGCATCGCCAATTTCATCAATGGCGAGCTGTTCGGCCGGCCGACGGACGCGCCCTGGGCGGTCGTCTTTCCCGGCGGTGGCGCCCAGGGCCGTCACCCGAGCCAGCTCTATGAGGCGGCGCTCGAAGGGCTGGTGCTGTTCGCCCTGCTCTTCGCCCTCGCCCGCTTCACGCGCGCGCGCGCGCAGCACGGGCTGCTCACCGGGGTCTTCCTCGCCGGCTATGGCACGGCGCGCATGGCGGTCGAAATCTTCCGCCAACCCGACGCCCATCTCGGC
>JAZFQY010000084.1:0-11994 GCA_036445355.1 Alphaproteobacteria bacterium | reverse complement strand
TCCAACTCGTACAGACGCGACTTGAGCATGGCCATGGCAGTGGCGCGGTTGCGGTGTTGGGAGCGGTTGTTCTGGCACTGGACGACGATGCCGGTGGACAGGTGGGTGATGCGGATGGCGCTGTCGGTCTTGTTGACGTGCTGGCCGCCGGCGCCCGAGGCGCGGTAGGTGTCGACGCGCAGGTCCTTGTCAAGGATCTCGACCTCGATCATCTCGTCGATCACCGGGTAGACCCAGGCCGAGGCGAAGCTGGTGTGCCGCCGCGACTGACTGTCGAAGGGTGAGATGCGCACCAGCCGGTGGACACCGGACTCGGTCTTCAGCCAGCCATAGGCGTTGTCGCCGAGGAACCTCAGGGTCGCGGACTTGACGCCGGCCTCCTCGCCCGGGCTCTCCTCGATCCACTCGACCTTGTAGCCGTGCTGCTCGGCCCAGCGGGTGTACATGCGGGTGAGCATCTCGGCCCAGTCCTGTGACTCGGTGCCGCCGGCGCCGGCATGAACTTCCAGGTAGCAGTCGTTGACGTCGGCCTCGCCGGAGAGCAGCCCTTCGAGCTCCAGCTTCGCGGCGCGCTCCTTGAGCGCGGCGAGCGCCGCCTTGGCCTCGGCCACGACCTGAGCGTCGTCCTCGGCCTCGCCGAGCTCGATCAGCTCCAGATTGTCGGTCAGCTCCTGCTCCAGCGCCTTGACGCCGGCGATCGCCTTGTCCAGATGAGTGCGCTCGCGCATCACCTGCTGGGCCCGCGCCGAGTCCTGCCACAGGGCCGGATCCTCGGCCTGAGCGTTCAGCTCCTCCAGGCGGGCGAGCGCGCGCTCCCAGTCAAAGGTGCCTCCTCAGGAGCTCGAGCGACTGCCCGATCTCCTCGGCGATTTGCGCGATTTCGGCGCGCATGCCCAATTCCTTGGATTTGGGGTGGTCGAGCGGCCCTTAATAGCGCCCGCCGCGGATGGTGGGAAGGCCGAGAGCCTCGGCATCCTCGGCTCCGATGAGGGGCCCAATCTCGGTGGGCACGGTTCCCGGCTTGAAGGCCTCGAGCAGCACACGCTTGTCCCCTGCCCGGGCCGGCAGGCCGGTCTCGGGATTGACGCGGACCAGCAGAATGCCGTCGGGAATGCGGAACGGCACGGTGGGCTGATCGGCCAGGGCGTCCTCCATGAAGGACTTGAAGATCGGCGCCGCAACCGAGGAGCCGGTCTCCCGCTCGCCCAGCGACCTCGGAAAGTCGAAGCCGGCGAACACGCCCACCACCAAGTCGGGCGAGAAGCCGATGAACCAGGTGTCGTTGTTGTCATTGGTGGTGCCGGTCTTGCCGGCGAGCGGCCTGCGAATCTGGCTGATGCGGCGGCCGGTGCCGCGCAAGACCACGCCGCGCAGCATGGACACCATCTGATAGGCGGTGTCGGCGGCGACGACCTGCTCGCGCAGGTCCGGCAGCCGCGGCGCGGACTGATCGGCCCAGGCCAGGGTCTGGCAAAAGTCGCACGCCCGCTGGTCGTGACGGAAGATGGTGCGCCCATAGCGGTCCTGCACCCGGTCGATCAGCGTCGGCACGATGCGCCGGCCGCCATTGACGATCATGGCGTAGGCCGTGCTCAGGCGCAGCAGGGTCGTCTCGCCCGCGCCCAGGGCCATGGAGAGATGCTCCGGCAGGCGGTCGACGACACCGAAGCGCTCGGCATAGGACTTCACCCGATCCATGCCCACGGTCTGGGCCAGGCGCACGGTCATCAGATTTCGCGACTTCTCGACCCCCAGGCGCATCGGGGCGGGGCCGTAGAACCGGTTGGTGTAGTTGGCCGGCTTCCACTTGCCCTGACCGGCGCCCTGATCGATGACGAAGGGCGCGTCGAGGACCAGGGTCGAGGGGGTGAAGCCGGAATCGAGGGCGGCCATGTAGACGAACGGCTTGAAGGCCGAGCCCGGCTGGCGGCGCGCCTGGGTGGCACGGTTGAACTCGCTCAGCCGGTAGCTGTAGCCGCCGGACATCGCCAGCACCCGCCCGGTATGTGGATCGAGGGCGACGATGGCGCCGCCAATCGCCGGTATCTGGCGCAGCGCGTGGCTGTTCGCCGGATAGGGCAGGCCCTCGGCGTCGCTGCTCACCGGCTCCACCATGATCACGTCGCCAATTTCGAGCACGTCCGCCGGCACCGCCACTGCGGGGCCGAGTTCCTGGCCCTCACGCAAGGCGCGTGCCCATTTCAGCTCGGCGACGGGAATGATACCGCGCGCGGCGTCGACGAAGCCGATATCGGCCCGGTCCGCCGCCAGTTCCAGCACCACTGCCAGGCGCCAGTTGCCGATGCCATTGGGCGGAACCACCTCGGCCAGACGCTCCGGCCAGTCGGCGAACACGTCCATTCGGGCGACCGGCCCGCGCCGGCCATGCCGGCGGTCATAGTCGCGCAGACCCTCGCGCAGTGCCCTGTCGGCGATGCGCTGCAGCCGCGGATCGACGGTGGTGCGCACCGACAGGCCGCCCTCATAGAGCGCGTTCTCGCCATAGCGGCCGACCAGCTCGCGCCGTACCTCCTCGGCGAAGTAGTCGGCGACGGCGGTCTCGGTCGCCTCGGGCCGATGGACGACGACCGGTACGGCCTTCGCCAGCTCGGCCTCCGTCCAGGAGATGTAGCCGTCATCGAGCATGCGGCCGACGACATAGTCGCGCCGCTCCCGCGCCGCGTCGGGGCGCTTGATCGGATGGTAGTTGTTGGGCGCCTTCGGCAGCGCCGCCAGGAAGGCCGCCTCGGCGATGGTCAGCTCGTCGAGGGACCTATTGAAATAATTGAGCGCCGCCGCCGCCACGCCGTACGAGCCGAAGCCGAGATAGATCTCGTTCAGATACAACTCGAGAATGCGGCCCTTGGTGAAGGCGCGTTCCATACGCATGGCGAGAATCGCCTCGCGTATCTTGCGCCTGAGCGTGACCTCCTTGTTCAGCAGGAAGTTCTGCGCCACCTGTTGGGTGATCGTCGACGCACCTACCGGTCGACGGCCGCGGCCGAAATTGCGCACATTGGTGAGGACCGCGCGCAGGATGCCGACCGGGTCGACGCCCTCATGGCTGTAGAAGTGCTGGTCCTCGGCGGCGACGAAGGCGTGCAACACGCGCCGCGGGATCGCCTCCACGGGCACGAAGACGCGGCGCTCGACCGCATATTCAACCAGCAGCCGACCGTCGCCGGCATATACCCGGGTCATCACCGGCGGCTCGTAATCGGCAAGCTGCTTATGGTCGGGTAGGGTGCGGCCGAAATACCAGAACGCGTACAGCCCCGTGCCTGCGCCTCCGATGGAGAGGATCACCACGGCAACCAAGATAACCACTAGCCAGCGCAGCAAACCGCCCGCTCCCATGCCGCTCCGCCCCGGAGCCCGCCTAGCCGGGCGTCCCGGTAGGCCCGATCAAAGACCAGGAATGTGGCGAGCCTATGGCCGCCTAGCCTCTTCGACTGTCGTGAAATAGCGGTTAATGGCGCGAACCATCGCCTCACAGAGCTGGGTCCGGTAGCTGGCGGACAGCAGCCTCCCCTCCTCGTCGCGGTTGGACACATATCCCAGCTCGATCAGTACCGACGGCACGTTCACCGCCTTCAGCACGGCAAAATCGGCGGCGCGCCAGGGTCGCGACAGCATCTCCGCCTCGTGCGAGACTTCTTTGATGATCATATCCCGCGCGATCTGCACCGACAACTCGATGGTCCGCGATTGGGCGAAATCGATCAATATGTTCGCCACCTCGTCCGAGTACTGTTCGAGGTCGATTCCGGCAATAACGTCGGATTTGTTCTCCTTCGCGGCAAGGGCAGCGACCTCCTCGTCCGAAGCCTTCGCCGACAGGGTGTAGGCGGAAAAGCCGGCGGTGGACGGGCTGGCGTCGGTGTTCACGTGCAGCGAAATGAACAGGCTGGCGTGGGCTTCCTGGGCGACTTGCGTGCGCCCTCGCAGGCGCATAAATACGTCGCGGTCGCGGGTCAGGACGACTTCGTAGCGATTGCTTGCCAGCAGCAGCTTGCGCAAGGCCCGCGCGTAGTCGAGGACGATGGTCTTCTCATGGGCGCCGCTGAGGCCGGTGGCGCCCGGGTCGACGCCGCCATGACCCGGATCGATGACCACGACTGACTTCGCATCGGGCGAACGCGGTTGCGGCAGCGTCGGCGGCTGCCTCGGCTCCGGCCGCGGCATCTCGACCGGCGGTGGCACGGCGGCGAATTGTTCGCGGCTGGTCGGGGCTAGGTCGAGCACCAGCCGCCAAGGCTTTCCGCCATCGGGCCTGAGGATGAACTGGCTCCGCACCTCGGCCGGTCCCGTCAGGTCGAGCACGACACGGCTGGTGCCAGTCTGGAACAGGCCGAAGCGGAAGCGTTCGATCAGCCCGGCCCCGTTGCCGGTTTTGCCCTTGGGCACCGTCCACACGATTTCCGGTAGATCGATCACCAGCCGGTAGGGGTCCTGAAGGGCGAAGACCTTCGCCTCGACCGGCTCCGACAGCTCGATCACGATGCGGGTCTTGTCCGGATGGCGGCCGATACGGATATCGCTCGCCCGCACTTCGGCCTGCGCCGGCAGGGCGAGCCACAGCATGGCCGCCGCCACGAACATGGCCCCCGCCCACCGCATGATGCCCGCCCCCTGTGTGGCGGCGCTCCTACCCGCGTCCCGACTTATGCTGGCTCCGATATACCGCCGGCCGCCGAGGCCAGGCAAGAACAAAGCACTGCCATAGCGCCCATTTTGGCCGCGGGCGGGGTCCCGGTTCCGGCGATAATGCATTGTAGACTCAATACGGCGTCGCTATGTTGAGAGTGCGAACAAACTGAGCCCAGTGGACCGAGGTCGGTCCGCGGGGCGGTGTCGCGGTGCTCCGGCGGGGCCGAGTTTGGCCTGATATGGCCAGGCCAAGCGGGGCGCGGCGGCCAGTGAGAAACACGAGGAACGTCGACGCCAACCCTCGATGGCAATGCCCGAGGGGGCGGTCGTCCGGATCTCACCGTCCTGACGCTCTATTGAGCGTCGTTTGACGGGGTCGAGGCGGGCGTCGCTGGCGTTGCATAGAGCGGCAGTTCGAGGCGCCTGAAGTTCGCGCGGGCGCTTTCGGGTATGCCGTGGAGCTTTAGATCACCATGACAATTCGGATGCTAATGGACGCGACTCACGCGGAGGAGACGCGCGTGGTCGTTGCGGATGGAAAACGTCTCGTCGAGTTCGACTTCGAGACCTCGACTAAGAAACAGATCAAGGGCAACATCTACCTGGCCAAAGTCGTCCGGGTGGAGCCGTCGCTGCAGGCGGCGTTCGTCGACTATGGCGGTAATCGGCACGGCTTTCTCGCCTTCAACGAAGTCCACCCCGACTACTACCGCATTCCCGTCGCCGACCGGCGCGCCCTCATCGCGGAGGCGGAAAAGGCGCAAGACGATGCGGCCGAGGAGGACGAGGCCAAGCGACAGGGCGGCAGCGTGGAGACCATCGGCGGCGACGAAAGCGACGAGATCGAGCGCGCCGGCGAGGCGGTTCGGCGGCGCTTCCGCAGCAATATCAGGCAGTACAAGATCCAGGAGGTCATCAAGCGGCGCCAGATCCTGCTTGTGCAGGTCGTGAAGGAAGAGCGCGGCACCAAGGGCGCGGCGCTGACCACCTACCTATCGCTCGCCGGGCGCTATTGCGTGCTCATGCCCAATACCGCGCGCGGCGGCGGCATCAGCCGCAAGATCACGAGCCCGCAGCAGCGCAAGCGATTGAAGGACATCCTGGGCGAGCTCCAGGTTCCGGACGGCATGGGCGTCATCCTGCGGACCGCCGGCGTCGAGCGCAGCAAGGCGGAGATCAAGCGCGACTACGAATATCTGCGCCGCCAGTGGGACGAGATCCGCGACCTGACGCTGAAGTCCACCGCCCCGGCCCTGATCTACGAGGAAGGCGACATCATCAAGCGGTCCTTGCGCGACATCTATTCGCGCGACATCGACGAGGTCATCGTCGACGGCGAGGACGCCTACAAGACCGCCAAGATCTTCATGAAGACCATGCTGCCCTCGCACGCCAAGCGAGTGCAAAAATACGCCGACGGCGAGATTCCGCTTTTTCACCGCTACCAGATCGAAAGCCAGCTCGACGAGATCCACAGCCCGATCGTGCATCTGCGCTCGGGCGGCTCGATCGTCATTAACCCGACCGAGGCGCTGGTCTCGATCGACGTCAATTCCGGCCGCGCCACGCGCGAGCGCAACATCGAGGAGACCGCGCTGCAGACAAACAAGGAGGCGGCGGAGGAAATCGCTCGCCAGTTGCGGCTCCGGGATTTGGCCGGCCTGATCGTCATCGACTTCATCGACATGGAGGACAGTCGCAATAACGGCATCGTCGAGCGTAAGCTCAAGGAGGCGATGCGCAATGGCCGCGCACGCATTCAGGTCGGACGGATCAGCCCGTTCGGGCTGCTGGAGATGTCGCGCCAGCGCCTGCGTCCGAGCCTTGTGGAGGCGCATACCCAGGTGTGCCCAAACTGCGCCGGCACCGGGCTCGTGCGATCGACGGAATCGACGGCGCTCAGAGTGCTGCGCGCCATCGAGGAGGAGGGCGTGCGCCGTACCGCGAGCGAGTTGACGGTATTCGTCCCGACGCTGGTGGCGCTCTACATCTTGAACCAGAAACGGCCCGCCGTCACCGAAATCGAGGCTAGGCACGGCCTCAGGGTGTTCGTCACCGCCGACGACACGCTGGTGCCGCCGGACTACCGCATGGAGCGGATGCGCACCCTGTCCGGCGAAAAGGTCGAGCGCGAGGTGGTGCGCCCCGGCGAGCACGCGGGCGAGGCGGCCGAGCCGCCCGAGGAGGACGGCAAGAAGCGCCGGCGCCGGCGCGCGCGCAATCGTGAGGACCACGCGGCGGATGCGACGGCGGCCGAGGCGACGGAAGCCGAAGTGGAGGCCGGAGTCGAGCCGGCGGCCGGCGAAGAGGCCGCGGCGCAGGGCGCTGCCGAGGAGCGGCCTGGCGAGGCCAGACGCCGGCGCCGAGGCCGGCGCGGCGGCAGGCGGCGAAGCCGGCGCACCCGCGCCGAGGCGGCCGCCACCAACGACGAGGTGGCCACGCCGAGTGCGCCCGAGGCGGCCGCTACCAACGACCAGGAGGCTGCGTCCGCCAAGCCGAAGCGCCGCCGGACTCGTAGACGGAAGTCCGAGGCGGCCGACGCAGGTCAAGCCGGCGAAAGCGACGAGCCCCACGCCGAGGCGGCTCCCGCCGCCGAGGCGGAAAGGCCCAAGCGCCGCCGGCGCGCGCGCAGGACGACGCGCAGGAGCAAGGACGCGGCCAAGGACGGCGAAATCGCCGCCGAGGCCGGACCGGTGGTGCGGGCAGGCATAGAGCCGGTGACGACACGGCCGGCCGAACCCGCGCCCGAGGACGAGAGCGCCACACGCGGATCGGCCGCCGTCGCATCCGAGATCGAGGCCGTCATGCCGGCGGCCGGCCGGCCGCATCACGCCAATAAAGACATGCCGGCGGAAATGGCGACCGCGCCCTCGGTCACGGCGAGCCGCGAGGACTCGCGCCGCGCGCCCCGCAAGGGTTGGTGGAACCGGATCCTAACCTAGCAGACTGCTGAAAAAGTCGGCCGGCAGCACAGCCTGCCAACCCGCGCGGCTCAATCCCGCCAGGCGATCAGTCGGTCGGTCGCGGCGGCGATATCCGCCGTCGCGCCGGCGAAGGAGAAGCGCACGAAAGTGTGGCCGCGCCCGGGATCGAAGTCGACCCCCGGCGTCGTCGCCACCCCGGTCTCGGTCAGCATGCGGCGGCAGAACCGGGTGCTGTCGTTGGTCAGCCGTGCCACGTCGGCGTAGATGTAGAAGGCGCCGTCGGCCGGCGCCAGGTCGTCGAAGCCGGCTTCGGGCAGGCGCTGCAGCAGCAACTGCCGACTTTGCGCATAGCGCGCGACATTGGCCCGCAGCTCATCGTGACAATCGAATACGGCGCACGCGGCCAGTTGCGACAGGGTCGGCGCCGAGATGAACAAGTTCTGCACCAGGCATTCGACCGGGCGAAGCATGTCCTCGGGCACGACCATCCAGCCCAGGCGCCAGCCGGTCATGGAGAAATACTTCGAGAAGCTGTTGATGACCATGGCGCTGTCGCTTTCGCCGAGGGCGCTCACCGCCGCGCGGCCATAGGTCAGGCCGTGATAGATCTCGTCCGAGATCAGGCGAATGCCGTGGCCGTGGCAATAGGCGGAGATCTCCCGCATCTCGGCCTCGCCCAGCATGGTGCCGGTTGGGTTCGACGGGCTGGCGACGATCAGGCCGTCGAGGTGGCCCTCGACTCGCCGCAGCAGCTCCACGCTCGGCTGGAAGCGTTCCGCCGCCGTCACCGGCAACAGCACCGGCTCGATGCCCAGCGCGGCGAGAATATTGCGATAGGCCGGGTAGCCCGGCACCGCCATTGCCACCCGGTCGCCATGCTCGAACGCCGCCAGGAAGGCGAGCAGGAAGGCGCCCGAGGAGCCGGTCGTGACCACGATGCGTCCGGCATCCACCTCGAGGCCGTAGAAGTCCCGGTAGTGACGGGCCAGACCGTCCCGGAGCGCCGGTATGCCCAAGGCGTCGGTGTAGCCCAATCGGTCGTCGGTGAGCGCCGCCCGCGCCGCCTCCAGGACCTTGGCCGGCGCCGCCGTGCCCGGCTGGCCGACCTCCAAGTGCAGGACCTCCTCGCCGGCCGCCTCGCGCTCGTTGGCGACGCGCAACACGTCCATGACGATGAACGGGTCGACGCGGGCGCGGCGGGCGACTTTCAGGGCCATGGGTCGACGTCCTGCTGGCGTGCGAGGGGTCAGTCTTCGGCGCTGATGGCGAGGCCGAAGCCGCGCGGGTCGGCGGCGAACTCGCACAGGCGGTCGCGAGGCAGGCCGCCGGGGCAGTGGAAGGCGACCACCCGGCCGAGCCTATCCGCCGGCTGCAGCACGTGACCGCGGGCGACGAGGGCGACGCGCTGTGCCTCCTCGAGCGTGGTCTCGTGCCACAATATGTCGGGCTCTCCGCCATGATGCAGCCGCGGACTCGCCAGTGCCGCCGACAAGCCGGCGCCGGCGCCGAGGGTCTCTAGCGCCACCCGCACCTGGGCCGTCGGCGCCGCGGAGCCGCCGGAGGCCACGGCGCCGTAGTAGACCAGGTCGTTGTTCTCGTTGATCATCAACATGGCGCCGAGGTCGGTGGCGCCGCGGCCGCCGATGCCCGGGGCGGCGGCGAGCAGAATGCCGGCACCGGGCGCGATGCGCCCGGTGCCGAAGGGGTAGTTGAGGGTGACATTGCAGGCCACGACCTGGCCGAATCTGTCGGCGACGACCAAGCCGGCGGCGCCACCCTGCGATGCCCGGGGCGCCGGGTCGGATGCCGCCACGTGCCGCCGCGGATCGTAGCCGCGCATCAGGCCCGCCAGGCGCTCTTCCGCCACCAGGGCCTCGCCGCCGATCAGGCTCGCACCGGCCTCGTCCATCCAGCGGCCGCGATCGGCGAACACCCTGTGCGCGGCCTCGGCGAACAGGTGCGGTGCCTCCTCCGCCGGCGCCCGGTCGTAGCGCCCGTCCTGGTTCAGGATCGCCCATAGCTGGGCGGCGACACCGCCCCCCGCGGCCGGGGTGAAGACCAATGTCTGGCTGCCGAAGCCGACCCGGATCGGCGCCACGTAGCGCGGCTTGTAGGCGCGCAGATCCTCGAGGCTGAGGGTGCCGCCCGCCGCCGCCACCGCCTCGACCAGGCCGCGGCCGAGAGACCCGCCATAGAATGCGCCGGGACCCTGGCTGCGCAGCACCGTCAGCACCGCCGCCAGCTCCACCTGCCGGACCAGCTGCCCTTCCACCACCGGGCTGCCGTCGGCCTGGGCGAAGAGGTCGCGCGCCGCCGCATCGGTGAACAGCCCCCGCGCCGCCGGCCTGAGCTCGGTGGCGAAAGCGCGCGAGACGGCGTTGCCTTGACGCGCCAGCCGCTCCGCCGGCCGCAGCAGCGCGCCCCAGTCTCGAAGACCGTAGCGTGCATGCAGCGCGAACATGCCGCGCACGTTGCCCGGCACGGCGGTCGGTCGTTCGGCGCCCGGAGTCACGCGCGCCGGCCGCGAGGCGAAGAACTCCAGCGCCTCCGTGCGCTTGGCGACGGGATCGTGTACCAGGCAGACGCCGCCGCCGCCGAGGCTGGCGGCGCCGGGATATGTCACCGCCATGGTGAAGTAGATCGCGACCGCCGCATCCGCGGCGGATCCGCCCGCGGACAGCACGTCGCGACCGACCAGGGCGGCGCGCGGCTCATCGGCGACGACGCCGCCGAAAAAGCCGCTGACATAGCCAAGATCTCCCTCCTCCGGCCCGCCCGTGCAGGCGGCCAGGACCGCCGCCACCAGCGCCGCCAGGCCGGGCCGCGCCGATTGACGGTTCGGCGCCGAGACCCTAGGTAGACTATTGGCAAGCGGAGAGTACGTTTTGCTCATTCCAGGCATTCGTTGGCTGGCCGCCGTGTCGGCGCTGATTCTGTTCTGCGGCGCGCCGGCGGCAGCGCAGGGTATTGCCCTCGTCCGCGACGCCGAAATCGAAGTCCTCATCCGCGACTATGCCGATCCGATCTTCGCTGCCGCCGGCCTCGACCCACAATCGATCCGTATTCACCTTGTATCCGACGACAGGCTTAACGCCTTCGTCGCCGGCGGCCAACGAATTTTCATTCATACCGGCCTGCTGATCGAGGCGCGACACCCGGGCCAGGTGATCAGCGTCATCGCCCACGAGGCGGGCCACATCGCCGGCGGCCACCTGATGCGACTCCAGGACGAGCTGCGCAACGCCGAGGCGAAGTCCATCGTCGCCTTCGTACTCGGCACCGCGGCGGCGATCGCCGCGGGCGATCCGCGCGTTGCCGGCGCGGTCACTGTCGCCGGCCAGCAGGTCGCCCTGAGCACGCTGTTGCGCTACAGCCGGGCGCAGGAGTCGGCGGCCGATCTGGCGGCGCTAAAATACCTCGACCAGACCGGACAATCGGCGCAGGGCATGCTGGAGTTCCTGCAGCTGATGGCGGGCCGGGAGGCCTTCGCCGGCGGCCGCGAGAATCCGTATCTGCGCACTCACCCCTTGTCGCGCGACCGCTTGGCCGCCATCGCCAGCCATCTGTCCCTGTCGCGTTATTCGGCAGCGCCGCCACCGACGGAGCTGGTCGCGCGCCACGCGCGCATGCGCGCCAAGCTGGTGGGCTTCAGCAATCGGCTCGACGACGTGCTACGGATCTATCCCGAGGCCGACGACGGCGTCAGCGGCCGCTATGCCCGTGCCATCGCCTATTTCCGCCGGGGCGAGATCGACCGTGCCTTGCCGCTGATCGACACCCTTTTGGCCGAGCACCCGACGGACCCCTATTTCCACGAGCTCAAGGGGCAAATGCTGTTCGAGAACGGCCGCGTCGGCGAGGCCCTGGCGCCCTACGCCGAGGCGGTGCGGCTGGCGCCCGGGATGCCATTGCTGCGCATCGAGTTCGCTCAGGTCGCGATCGAGCTCAACGACGCCGATCTGTTGCCCGAGGCGACGCGCCACCTCACCGAGGCGCTGCGCAAGGAGCCGAGAATGGGCATGGGATGGCGGCTGCTGGTCATCGCCTACGGTCGCCAGGGTGAGATCGGATCCATGACCCTGGCCCAGGCCGAGCTCGCCCTGTTGCGCGGCGAGCGCGAGCAGGCGAAGAGCCTCGCCGAGCGTGCCGAGCGCGCCTTGCCGCAAGGCTCCCCGGCCTGGCTGCGGGCGCAGGACATTCGCGGCCAGCTTGATTAGTCCGACGACGTATTTTCCAAACCGTTTTCGACTCGTTAATCCGTGGCGGCATAGCGTAACGGTTGCGTGAGGGCGCGCCGCCGCGCTTGCCGGCCACACGGGCATGCGCCATGATTTGGGCGCGCAGCGACGAGGAGGGACCCACCGTGAAACTCAGACACTGGCCGTTCGCCCTTGCCGCAATGTGGCTGCTCGCGGTGGCC
>JAZFQY010000083.1:0-3229 GCA_036445355.1 Alphaproteobacteria bacterium | reverse complement strand
CCAACTTTTGTTCGCTGGCGTCGTTGCGCTCCTTATCCGAAGCGGGGGCATCGAATTGCGAAGCGCGCCTAGCCAGCGGACAAAATCTTGGCGGTGAAATGGGTTCTTATTACCGAGACTTGGTATCAGGGTCGCTCGTCGCCGAGGGAGAGCCCCTTAAGGCGACGAAAGCGGCCGACAGCGAAACGGTCGGTCATGCCGGAGACGTAGTCCGTGAGGCGCAGCAGGCGGCCATAATGGCTCGCCGCCGGCGCCTCGGGCAGGATGCGTAGCAGGCGCCGGTAGCGCGGCGGCAGGTGCTCCCGGCCCCTGGCCTGGTATGCCATGAGCGCCTCGCCGAAGATCTGCATCAGGCCGCGCACGACCTCGAAGCCGCCGAGTTCCGATTCCAGCTTGCCCGGGTCGTTGAACAGGCGCTCGTCGCACAGGACCCCGATTTGCTCCAGCGTCGCGCGGCTCGGCACGCGGTCGAGCAGTCCGCCCTCGATGCGCCCGTCGAGAATGTCGGCCTCGTTGTCGAGGAAGACCTGCTTCGCGTCCTCGACCAGGGCGCCGATCGACTTGGCGCGCAAATAGCCGAGGCGGTCCATCTCCTCGTTGAGGTCGTGGTAGTGGGGAAGTTCCGACCCGGAAACGGCGCGCAGCAACTCCTCGGCCTCGTTAAATTTGATCTTGCCGGCCTTGGCCCCGTCCTCCAGGTCGACCACGTTGTAGCAGATGTCGTCGGCCGCCTCGGCGAGGAACGCCAGCGGGTGGCGACACCAGGCCGCCGCCGCGTCGCCCCGCGGCGCCAGCCCGAGGGCGTCGGCGACCGCGGCGAAGGTCTCGGCGTCGTCCTGGAAGAAGCCGAATTTGCGCTGTCCGGCGGCGGCGTTCGGGTACTTGCTAAAGGCGCCCAGGGTGGCGACGCTCAGGCGCAGGCCGCCGCGCTCGCGCCACGCCTGCAGCCGGGTGAGGATGCGAAACCCCTGGGCGTTGCCCTCGAAGTTCTCGAGGTCGAGGCGTTCGGCCGGCGTCACGCCCTCGAGGGCGGCGGCGCCCTCGTTCCGGAACCAATGGCGGATGGCGTCCTCGCCGGCATGGCCGAAGGGCGGGTTGCCGATGTCGTGGGCGAGGCAGGCGGCGGCCACGGCCTCGCCGAAGTCCTCCTGGCTCAGGCGGTAGCCGGCGGGCTCCAGGGGCCCGTGGCGGGCGAGCACATGGCGGCCGATATAGGTGCCAAGAGAGCGCCCCACCGAAGCCACTTCGAGGCTGTGGGTGAGCCGCGTGCGCACGAAATCGCTGCCGGGAAAGGGATAGACCTGGGTCTTGTCCTGCAGCCGGCGAAAGGCGGCGGAGTAGATTACCCGGTCGGCATCCTTCTGGAACGGGCTGCGCACCTCTTCGTAGGTCTCGGCGCGGCCCGCCTCGCCGGTCAATCGCCGCGGCGACATCAGCCGCCGCCAGTCCATTGCCTCCGCCATGATCGCTCGTCCCAACCGCGCCACGCTACCAGCGCAGCGCCGGCAGGGTCCAGGTCGGCGTCACGCCGTGGCGCTCGAACAGGCGCGCCAGCGCCGCCGCGCCCGGCGCCTCGCCCCAGGCAGTGTCCAGCTCCGCCAGATGCACGCCGCCGGCGATGAACACGCTGTCCAGCCCCGCCGCGTGGGCGCCGCCGATGTCCATATCGAGATTGTCGCCGATGACGGCGAGCGGTGCCCCTGGCGCCAGCGCCAGGGCCTCGCGGCCACGGGCGAAGAAGGCCGCGTCGGGCTTGCCGTGGGAGCGCACCGTGCCGCCTAGCTCTCGATAGCGTTGGGCGAGGGCGCCGGGGGCGATTTTAACGCCGTCGGGATCGAGCGCGGTCACGTCCGGATTGGCACAGATCGCCGGCAGGCCGCGCGCCACTGCCGTCGTCAGCAAGGGCTCGTAATCCTCGACGCGGGCGCCGGGGGCGGTGCGCAAGAGCAGCACGAAGTCGGCCGCGGCCACCTCGCCCACGGGCTCCAAATCGAGCCCGTCGAGGATCGCCGGCCGGGCCTCGTCGGTAACGGCCAGGTAGCGCCGCCCCAGGGCCCGGTACCAGTCGTCCGGCCGCCGGGAGAGGTGGGCGCGCGTTTCGTCGCCCGAGGTCACGACGCCGGCGAAAAGCCCGCGCCGGAAGCCGAGCGCCTCCATTCGGGCCAGCACGTGCGCGCCCAGGCGCGGCTGGTTCGACAAGACGACCACCGGCTTCGCCGCCGCGGCGAGCCTCTCGAGGGCGTCGAGGGCGCCGGGATAGGCGTGGGCGCCGTCATGCAGCACCCCCCACTGGTCGAGGAGGAAGCCGTCATAGGCGCCGGCCAGCGCCGCCAGCCCATCGGCGCGCCGGGTCACCACGCAAACGCCGGCAGGATGGTGGTCGGGCGCACGCCGTCGGCCTCGAACGCCGCCTGCAAGCGCGCGACTGGCGGCACCTCGCCCCAGGCGACGCCCAGCTCGTCGCCGTGGATGCCGCCGGGGATGAAGGCCGTCGCCATGCCCAGGGCGGCGGCACCGGCGACATCGGTGCGCAGGCTGTCGCCGATCATGATCACCCGCGCCGGGTCGGCGACGCCGATGAGCGCCATGCAGCTCTCGTAGACCGAAGCGTGGGGCTTGCCGTGCCAGCGCACACGGCCGCCGAGCGCGCCTTCGTAATGCCTGGCGAGGGCGCCGGCGCAGAGCTCGCGCGTGCCGCCGCGCATGACCACGAAATCGGGATTGGCGCACACCATGGGCATGCCGCGCCCGGCCGCCGCCGTCAGCGCCGCCTGGTAATCGTCCACCGTCTCCTCCGGCCGCGCGAGCCCGGTGCACAGCACGAAGTCCGCCGCCCCGATCTCCGCCACCGGCTCGAGCCCCGGATTGTCGAGCATGCCGCGATCGCGCGCCGGCCCCATATGGTAGCAGCGTCGGCCGAATTCCCGATACCAGTCGTCCGGCCGCTCGGCCACGGCCCGCCACGCCTCCTCGCCGGAAGTGAAAACGTGGTAGCCGGAGTCGGCGGGAAAGCCGATCCCGTGCATCGCCCGCGCGACGCTCCCGGCGCGGCGTGGCGCGTTGGACAGCACCGCCACCCTGGCGCCGGCGGCAAGGAGCCGCTCGAGCGCCTCGACGGCGCCGGGATAGGGGGCGAGGCCGTCATGGAGCGTACCCCACAGATCGACGATGACGCCCTCATAGGCGCCGGCAATGCGGCTAAGGCCGGCGATGACGGGAACGGGCATGG
>JAZFQY010000082.1:0-2845 GCA_036445355.1 Alphaproteobacteria bacterium | reverse complement strand
TCAAAGCGAGGTTACTGCGAAATCGCTGTTAAAGCATTTTGTTTTGTCTGATGCGGAAATCAAACTATTGTTGGAACTCAAAAAATGAACCCGAACATGGGAGCCTTTGTAGAGGGCGGTTCGGTATCCGGTCAACCCGGCCACCGGGTTAAAGCCCAAAGCGGCCCCAGAGCAGCCGTTCCTCCACCGCGGCCAGGGCGCCGCCCACCCATTGGCCGGCGTCGGGGGGCTCGCGCCAGCCGCCCGTAAAGCCGAAACGCCGCCGCCACCAGCGCCGCCTGTCGCCGACGAGGCGCAGCCTGACCCGGTCGCCGAAGCGCTCGCGCAGGACCGTGCGCATGTCCCCGATGCCGTCGATCAGCCCCAACTCCAGCGCCCGGCGCCCGGTCCAGAACTCGCCGCTGAACAGCTCCTCTTCCGGCGCCGCCAGCTTGCCGCCCCGGCGCTCCCTGACGATGCGCTCGAAGCTTTCGTGGATGTCGCGCTGGATGGTTTTCAGGCGCTCCACGTCGTCCGTCCTCTCCTGCAGGAAGGGATCGAGCATGGCCTTGCGCTCTCCCGCCGTGTGCAGGCGGCGCTCTATGCCGATGCGCTTGAGCAGGCCGGGAAATCCGAATCCGGCGCTGACGACGCCGATGGAGCCGATGATGGAACTCTCCTCGGCGTAGATCTCGTCGCCGGCCAGCGCCAGCCAGTAGCCGCCCGAGGCGGCGACGTCCTCGGCGAAGGCGTAGACGGGCACCCCCTTCTCCTCGGCAAGCGCCCGGATGCGCCGGGCGATGAGGGCCGCCTGCACCGGCGAGCCGCCGGGCGAGTTTATGGCCAGCGCCACCGCCTCGAGGTGGCGCAGGCTGAAGGCGCGCTCGATGGAATCGGCCAGGGCGGCAAGGGTCAGCCCCCGGCGCACGGGCCCCAGTTGCCCGAGGATTCCGGCCAGCCGCAGGACACCCACGGCCGGCGGCGGGCTGCGAAACCGCTTGATGGGCACCAGCGCCCTCAGCCTGCCAACGTCGAACGCGCGAGATGCCATCCCCAAACGCGCTCCTCCCTTCCCTTTGGACGGCGGCCGCGCAACCGGGCCGACGCCGCCCGGCGCCTCAGGCCGGCTTGCCCGCCGGCAACGCCCCCAACGGCTCCCCGTCCGCCACGCCGGCGGGCTCTTCGTCCGCTCCAGGGCGTGCCGCCGGTCCAGCGCCGGCGGCTGCCTGTGGGGGCGCGCAGGCCGCGCAGTCCCTTGGCGATTTCCGCCAGGGTGTGCTGCACCTGCTTGCGCTACCCGAAGTTCTCCGCCACGCTCTCCTCCCGCCAAGTATACATCGCGCCCCGTGCGCCAAACGTCAAGGCACCGACTCCCTCACGGGGCCTACAGCCTTAGCCCCCCGGCGTCGCGCAGCACCGCCTCGGCCTCCGGCGTGAAGGCGCCGCCGGCCTCGTGCAGCACCAGGCCGGGCGCCAGACGGAGCGGCGCCGCCGCCCCCTTCAGCGCCCGCACGATGACCCGTTTGGCCGGCCTCTGCCCGGCGTCCGGACCTCCCGGCCACAGGGGAAAGACGACGATGCCGCCCGCCCGGCCCCTGAGCGCCGCCAGCACCGCGTCCAGGCGGTCGGCGCGGTGGATGAGCGTCACGCTGCCCTTGGGCCGGACCATCGCCACGCAGAACCCGAGCCAGTCCTCGAGCCCCGCCGCGCCCTCGACGTGCGCCGCCGCCTTGGCCGCATCGGGGGGCGGATTGCCACGGCCCGCCGGCAGATACGGGGGGTTGGCCATGACATGGTCGAAGGTTTCCGCAGCCAGCCGCGCCGGCGGCCGCAACAGGTCCCCGGCCGTGAAGTCGACGCGGCCGCCGAGGCCGTTGAGCCCGGCGCTGCGCGCCGCGAGGCGCACCAGATCGGGGGCAATCTCGATGCCGCAAACGCGCACGTCTACGACCCGCGCCGCCAGACAGAGCGCGGCTGCCCCGGCGCCGGCGCCGACGGCTAGGACCGTCTCGCCGCCGGCGGCGGGAACGGCGGCGGCGAGGAAGACCGGATCGATGGCCGCCCGGTAGCCTTCCGCCGGCTGGAGGAGGCGGACCCTTCCGCCGAGCAGCGCGTCCTCGGCGAGGGCGGCCGCGCCGGCGCGGCGATGCGGGTCCGCCCTATTCGCCCCCACCGCGGCCCCTGCTTCCGATTCTCTCGGCCTCGGCTAGCACCCGCTTGGCGCGCCAGAGATCCTGGTCACGAACCATGATCCGGCGCGGGATGGCGGAGATGCTGCCCTCCATGACGCTGGTGTGGGCGTCGAGGACGACGGCCTCGATATTCTCGCCGCGAAGCGCCGCCTGCAGCCACGACAACAGAACCGGATCGTTGGTCCGTATCAGCTCCACCATGGCGTCACCATTGCGTCACCATTCAAATCCCCGCACGGGTTTGCCGGAGCCCGGCGCCGCTTTCCGCAGGCCCGGTCGCGGCGCCGTGCAGGTCTTTACCGGTTGCCGGGTCCCCTCTTATGCTCCAGACTGTTGCGCACGGCGTCAAGCAGGGCATCGGACAGGGAGGATAATCGACCGTGGGCGTCGTCGTAAGCCTGGAAGGCGAACGGACCCCGTCGCTGGCGCCCCTGACGGCCCTGGTCGCCGACGACATGCGGGCGGTCAACGAGCTCATCGTCCAGCGCATGCATTCTCCTGTCGCCATGATCCCGCAACTGGCGGGACACATCGTGGCGGCCGGCGGCAAGCGCCTGCGCCCGCTGCTGACGCTCGCCTCGGCGCGCATGTGCGGCTATGCGGGGCGCCGCCATATCGCCCTTGCCGCCAGCGTCGAGTTCATCCACACGGCGACCCTGCTCCACGACGACGTG
>JAZFQY010000081.1:0-9252 GCA_036445355.1 Alphaproteobacteria bacterium | reverse complement strand
TGCCGAACAACAGGTTCTCGGCTACCGAAGCATTGGTGTTGTAGCTCTCTCGGTCGATCGGCTCCACCAGCTCGGCATATTCAGGCTCGCGCAGCCGGTCGCGCAGAGCGCGACGCGCCTGCAGGATGTTGTCAGCCAGATCGGGGCGGGCGACCGGATCGACCGAGCCACGTAGGCCCATATTGTAGATGTCGTCGGTCATGTCGACGGCGTCCAGGACCGAGATCAGCTGCTTCTGCAAACTCGCGTGCGAGTCCACGCCGACCTCGCCAAAATCGATCCAGTCGGCGTTGTAATCGAGCTCGGTGTTGCCGGATTGGCGCGCCTCGTCCAGCTCCTCCTGTCGGCGGCGCGTCTCGGCGCCGTCATATTCGACCGGCCGCTGGGGCCGGTGCTTGAGGGCGTAGACCAGATTGTCACGAACAGTCGCCGACTGGAGAACGGCGTTGGCACCAACGAAGGAGATGCGCCGGCCGGTGACCGCCTCGGGCAGCTCCGCCAGGTTGTTGCCGCAGATTCCGATACGGCCGCTCGTCGGTCGTTCCAGTCGCGCGAGCAGCATCGCCAAGTGGTCCTTGCCGCTGTTCGGTGCGCCGACGACGGCGACGTGCTGGTCGAGGCCGAGGCGAAGCACGATGTTGGACAGGCGCCGAATGCCGTCCTCGTCGATGAGGCCGACGTTGTTGAGTTCCAGATCGCCGGACAGAGGCTGCGGGTCATCGGGCTCGTGATCTTGCAGAGCCTGATCCAGCATGTCTTCGGGGTCGAACTGGATGACGACCTGGTCGTATTTGACCCGCGCGTCCTCGCGCTGCTGATACCAGTTGAGGATCTCCTTCCACGGCGCCGACATGTCCTTGTGGGCGGCGATCACCGCCATCAGCGCGCCGATGGTCAGTTCACCCTGGATGACGAAAAAACCGCCGATCAGGTAGAACAGGAACGGTGCCATCTTGTCGATGAAGTTATTGATAAACTTGATAAAAAACTTGCGGCGGAAGATTTCGTAGCGAATGCCGAAGATGACGCCGAGGCGATTGGCGAAGCGGCTGCGCTCGAACATGGCCGTGTCGTGAACGTGTACCTCGACGATACCCGAGACGGATTCGCCGATGTGATCGCTCATGCGCCGGACTTCGCGCAGGCGTTGCTTGGCGAGCTGGCTGATATTTTTTTGCAGCTTCGGAATGAAGTACATCTGCACCGGGTAGAAGGCCAACGCCGCGATTCCCAAGAACGGATTCTGAATCAGGATGAAGAGCAACGTGACCACGAGCTGGCCACCGAGGAATATGGGATCGACGAAGGCCGAGCCGGTAAAGTTGCCGACCTGCTCGGCCTCGGTGGAGATCATCGAAATCAGCTCGCCCTGGCTGACGCGCTTGAAGTGGGGCAGGGGGAAGCGAAGGATGCGGGCGTACAAGTCGTAGCGCAGGCGCCGCAGCAGGCGCTCGGCCAGCCGGCCCTTGTAGACGCCGATGTGGAACTTCAGCGCATTGTTAGTGACCACCATCGACAGAAACGCGATGCACAGAACCAGCAAGAACAGGTTCGGGTTGTCCATCGACAGGATCGTGGTGTCGAATTTCTCCAGCGTATATGGCGGATCCTCGCCGAGGCTGGGCGGACCGATGGCGCGGTTTATGATGTCTTTGGGAATGTCGTAGATCAGGTAGCCGATCGGCCATGAGATGGCGATGAACACGAGCAGATAGAGCTGCTGCGGCTTCGAATACCGCCAGATGAACTTGAAGAGATTTCGTTCCATACCGCACTGTCCCCGGCCCCGTCGCGCAGGCAAGGCCAGAGTCGCGCCAGGGTCCCGCCAGCATAGCGCAGCCCACGGTGCGAGGTAAATCAGTCCGCAGCGGCCCGCCGGCCCTCGGGCGGTTCACTATTTCAATGGCCGAGGCGATTGTGCAATAGTTTTCCCACCGGGGAGAACCCGGCTTCAGCGGGGGGGAGAAAATGGCGCGCGCCGGAAAACGCATTCTCATTTACAGCCACGACAGTTTCGGGCTGGGCCATCTGCGCCGCTGTCGAGCGATCGCCCACAGCCTGGTGCAGAGCGACGAGGGCATGAGCGTCCTCATCTTGTCTGGCTCGCCCATCATCGGCAGCTTCGAGTTCCGCGACCGCGTCGATTACCTGCGCGTGCCCGGCATCATCAAGCTGAAGAACGGCGAGTACACCTCGCTCAGCGCCGACTTGAACGTCGAGGAGACCCTGGCCCTGCGCGCCGCAATCATTCGCGACACCGCCGATGCCTTCGACCCCGACCTGTTCTTGGTCGACAAGGAGCCGCTGGGCCTGCGCGGCGAAATTCAGGCCGCCCTGCACCTGCTCAAGCGGCGCGGTGCCAGCCTTGTGCTGGGCCTTCGCGACGTCATGGACGAGCCCGACGTGCTGGCGGTGGAGTGGCGGCGCAAGAAAGCCATGCCGGCGCTCAGCGATCATTACGACGAGGTCTGGATCTACGGCCTGCCGCAGATCTGCGAGCCCTTGAGTGGCCTCAAGGTGCCGCCCTCGGTGGCGCGCAAACTGGTGTACACGGGCTATCTGCGGCGCATGGTCACGGCGCCGCCGGCCGACACCCGCATCAGCGCGGCGCCGTTCGGCAAGGACGGCTACCTCCTGGTTACCGCCGGCGGCGGCGGCGACGGCGGCGACATGATCGATTGGGTGCTGCGCGCCTATGAGTCTTCTGTCGGCGTGCCCCACCCCGCCTTCATCGTCTTCGGGCCGTTCCTCGACGCCAACCGGCAGGCCGCGTTCCGCCGCCGGGTCGCGCGGCTCGAGAACGTTGCCGCGACCACCTTCGACTCCCAACCGGAGTCCTGGATCAGCAACGCGCGCGCGGTCGTGGCCATGGGCGGCTACAACACGTTCTGCGAGATCCTGTCCTTCGATAAGCGCGCTCTGATCGTGCCACGCACCCAGCCACGGCTGGAGCAGTACATTCGCGCCGACCGGGCGGAGGAGCTGGGACTGGCCAAGATGCTGGCCGACGACGGCGAGCGCGACCCCGAGGTGATGGCCGTCGCCCTGCGCCAACTGCCGCAGCAGTCGCCGCCCTCGAGCGTGGTCCTGCCGGGGCTGCTCGACGGCCTCGAGAATGTCAACAAGCTGGCCGCCCGCCTGCTGGCGCCGGGGCGTCGCGCACCACGTGTTGTCCGGGCCCACAGCTAGAACCGGGCTTCGCCGTGCGCTCGCGGCCCTAGTGGTGATCGCCTTGCTGGCCACCGCCTGTAGCGGCGTCCGGGTCCGCGGCGAGGCCTCGGAACACGATCTCGATTGGCAAATCGTGATCCCTTTGTGATCGGATCGTGATCGCCGGGCAGTGACCCTGTCATTGCCTTCACCCCCCGGCCTCTGGCAAGACAGCCTGCACGTGGCACCCACAGGCATCGGCAAGGCATGCAAGGCGTCATCGCCGTCATCCTCAAGGGCTATCCGCGCCTGGCGGAGACCTTCGTCGCCCAGGAGCTCCTGGGCTTGGAGCGGCGCGGGCTCGAATTGCGCATCTACTCCCTGCGGCGGCCCTATGACGCGGCGGTCCATCCGATCCACGAGCAGATCGCGGCCCCGGTCGCCTATCTGCCGGAGTATCTGCGCGAGGCGCCCCTGCGCGTGCTCGCCGGCTGGCGCCGGGCGCGCCGGCTGCCGGGCTACACCCGCGCGCGGGCCGCCTTCCTTCGCGATCTGTTTCGCGATCGCACGCCGAACCGCGTGCGCCGCTTCGGCCAAGCCTGCGTGCTGGCGGCAGAGCTGCCACCGGACGTGACCTGGATCCACGCCCACTTCCTGCACACGCCGGCCTCAGTGGCGCGCTACGCGGCCTTGATGCGCGGCCTGCCGTACAGCATTTCCGCCCACGCCAAGGACATCTGGACCACCCCCGCCTGGGAGAAGCAGGAGAAGATCGCCGACGCGCGCTGGCTCGTCACCTGCACCAGCTACGCCGCCGGGCACCTGGCCGCCCTGGCCGAGACGCCGGAGAAAGTGTCCGTGGTCTATCACGGCCTCGACCCGCGGCGCTTCCCGCCCCGCCCGGCCGGCCAAGCATCCCGAGAAGACGGATCGCGCCCCGGTGCCCCGGTGCGTATCCTTTCGGTCGGGCGCCCGGTGGACAAGAAGGGCTATGACGACCTGCTGGCGGCATTGGCGCAGCTACCGCGCCGGCTGCACTGGCGCCTCGCGCATATCGGCCGCGGCGAGCTGTCGGCGGCACTCGCGGCGCGGGCCCATGCCCTGGGCATCGGCGACCGGGTCGATTGGCTCGGCCCCCAGCCGCAACCGGTGGTGCTGGCGCGCATGCGCGAGGCCGACCTGTTCGTGCTCGCCAGCCGGGTCGGCGCCGACGGCGACCGCGACGGCCTGCCGAACGTGCTCCTCGAGGCGCAGAGCCAGCGCCTCGCCTGCGTCGCCACCGAGGTCTCGGGCATCCCGGAGCTGATCCGCGACGGCGAGACCGGACGCCTCGTGCCCGAGCGCGATCCCGGGGCGCTGGCGCGCGCCCTGGCGGAGCTCATCGCCGACCCGGAGGCGCGCGCACGTCTCGCCGCCGCCGGCGAGGCGCGCGTCCGGCGACACTTCGACGCCGACGCCGGGATTGACGAGATCGCGCGCCTGCTCGGCGCAGACCCCGCCGGAGCCGTCGCCGCGCTTTAGTTGCGCCCGCGAAACGATGCGTGTCGCCGTCTATGCCCCGATGAAGCCGCCCACCCACCCGGTGCCGTCGGGCGACCGGCGGCTGGCGCGCCTGTTCATGGCGGCGCTGGCGCGCGCCGGTCACACCCCGGAGCTGGCCAGCCGATTCGTTAGCCGCGACGGCCGCGGCGACCCGGCGCGCCAGGCGCGCCTCGGCGCTGTCGGCCGGCGGCTCGCCACGCGCCTGACGACGCGGCTCAAGCGCCGGCCGCGGGACGAGCGGCCGGGCGCCTGGCTCACCTACCACCTCTATCACAAGGCGCCGGACTGGCTGGGTCCCGAAGTGTGCGACGCCCTCGCCATCCCCTACCTGGTGGCCGAGGCCTCGAGCGCGCCGAAGCAGGCGAACGGGCCCTGGGCGCACGGCCACGCCGCCGCCAGCGCCGCCATCGCCCGCGCCGATGCCGTGTTCGGCCTCAACCCCAACGACCGCGCCGGTGTCGTGCCCCTGCTGGCGGACGCCGGGCGCTGGGTGCCCCTGGCCCCGTTCGTCGACAGCCGACCCTTCGCCGCCGCCGCCCGCGACCGCTCCCGCCACCGCGCCGCGTGGGCGGCACGGCACGGCATCGCGCCCGGCGTGCCCTGGCTGCTGACGGTGGCGATGATGCGGGCCGGGGACAAGGAGGCCTCCTACGGGGTGCTGGCTGAAACCGTCGCCCGGCTGACGGACCGCGCGTGGCGGCTCCTCGTCGCCGGCGACGGACCCCTGCAGTCGGAGGCGATCGCGGCGCTGAACGCCGCGGCGCCCGGGCGCGTCACTTGGCTCGGCCGGCTCGAGGAGGCGGACCTACCGGGACTCTACGCCGCCGGCGATATCTATGTCTGGCCGGCCGTCGGCGAGGCCATCGGTATGGCACTGGTGGAGGCACAGGCCGCCGGCCTGCCAGTGGTGGCCGGGTGCGCCGGGGCCGTGCCGGGCATCGTCGCCGACGGCAAGACCGGACTGCTGGCGCCGGTGGATGACGCCGCGGCGCTGGCCGCCGGCGTGGCGCGGCTCATCGACGACCCGGGCGCGCGCCAGGACATGGCCGCCGCCGCGATCCGCCGTGCCGGGCGAGAGCTGGACATGGACGCCGCGGCGCGTGTCCTCGACGCGACCCTCGGGCGGGTGGCCGGGCATGGCTGAGCTGGCGATCATCCGCCACGCGCCGACCCTCTGGAACGAGGAGGGGCGTATCCAGGGCCGCACCGACCTACCCTTGAGCGCGGCAGGGCGCGCCCGCATCAGCGGCAAGCGCCTGCCCGCCGACCTTGCGGCCGCGACGTGCATGTGCAGCCCGCTCACGCGCTGCCGCGAGACGGCGCGCCTGCTCGGGGCGCGGGACGTGATCGTCGAGCCGCGCCTGATCGAGACGAGTTGGGGCGCCTGGGAGGGCCGCCGCGCCAAGGAGCTGGACGGCGCCTTGCGCACGGCCCTGGCGGGCGGAACCTCCCAACGCCTCGATTTCCGTCCCCCCGGCGGCGAGAGCCCGCGCGACGTGCAGGCGCGTCTCCTTCCCTGGCTGACCGAGGTCGGCGCCGCCGGGCGTGCCGTTACGGCCGTCAGCCACAAGGGGGTGATTCAGGCGCTCTACGCCATGGCCACCGGCTGGGACATGGACTCGCCGCGGCCCCACAAGCTCGACTGGGCGGGCGCCCACCTGTTTGCCGTCGACGCGACCGGAACGCCTGAGATCGTGCGCCTCAACATCGCGCTCGACACCGTGGAGGCGCCGGCGTGAGCGGGCGGGTCCTGATCCACGTCCAGCATCTGCTGGGCGTCGGCCACCTGATGCGCGCCGCCCGCCTGGCCAGTGCTGCCGCCGCCGCCGGGCTGGAGACGACGCTTGTCTCCGGCGGCCCACCCGTGCCCCATCTCGACCCGGGCCGGGCGCGTCTCGTCCAATTGCCCCCCATGCGCGCCGACGACGAGTCGTTTGCAAGCCTGGTCGACGGCGACGGCAGGCCGATCGACGACGCTTGGCGCGCCCGCCGCCGCGACCGCCTGTTGGAGCTCTTTGCCGCGTCTCGCCCCGACGTGCTGGTCACCGAACTGTTTCCCTTCGGCCGCCGCCAGTGCCGGTTCGAGCTGCTGCCGCTCCTCGACGCCGCCCGGCGCATGCGGCCACGGCCGGCGGTGGCGTGCTCGGTGCGCGACATCCTCCAGGCCGGGCGCAAGCCGGGGCGAACGCAAGAGAGCGCGGCCCTGGTGCGCGATCGCTACGACACCGTGCTGGTGCATGGCGACCCGCGCCTGATCCGGTTCGAGGAGACGTTTCCCCTGGCGGCCGAAATCGAGGACAGGCTCGCCTATACGGGCTATGTGGCGCCGCCGGCCCCGCCCGCAGGAGGGGCGGGTAGCGGCGAAGTCGTGGTCTCCGCCGGCGGCGGCGCCGTCGGGGCGGCATTGCTGCGCGCCGCAGCGGCGGCGCGGCCCCTGAGCGCGCTGGCGCAGCGCACCTGGCGGCTGTTGGTGGGCGGCGACTTGGGACTGGCCGCCGAGCTACGGCGCGACCCCGGCCTGGTGGTCGAGCCAGCGCGACCCGACTTCACGCGGCTGCTGGCGACCGCCGCCGTCTCGGTGAGCCAGGCGGGCTACAACACCGCCATGGACGTGCTCGCCGCCCGCGCCCGCGCGGTTTTCGTGCCCTTCGTCGGCGCCGGCGAGAGCGAACAGAGCCTGCGCGCGGCGCGCCTGGCCGATCGCCTCGGCGGCATCGAGATCGTCGCCGAGGCGCGGCTCACCGCCGCCCGCCTCGCCGCCGCCATCGACCGAGCGGCCGCCGGCCCGCGCCCGGATCCGGCCCGGATGGGCGCCCACGGGCTTGATCTTTCCGGAGCCGAAACAACAGCCCGGATGCTCGACGCCGTCGCGGCGGAGCGGCGGCGCCCGGCCGTCAACGCGGCGGGCGCCCCATGAGCGCCTGGGACGACCTCGCCCGCGAGCTGGACGCCTGGGCGGAGGCGGGCCGCACCGCCACCTTGTGGTGGCGCGACGACGACGCCACGGCGCCGACGGCAGAGCTGGAGCGGCTGTTGGCGCTGCAGGCGGAGCACGGGCCGCCCCTGGCGCTGGCCGTCATTCCCGGCCGCATGGCGCGGGAGTTGCCGGCGCGGCTCGACGCCCATGCCCGGGCCGGGCATGACATCAGCGTGCTGCAACACGGCTACCGTCACCTCAATCACGCCCCCGAGGGCGAGAAGAAGATGGAGCTGGGCGCCCACCGGCCGGCGCCTTTGGTCGTGGCCGAACTGGCGGCGGGCTGGCAGGCCCTCGACTCCGTGACCCGCCGCCTGGCCGTGCTCGTTCCGCCCTGGAACCGGATCGCGTCCCGGCTGGTGCCGATGCTGCCCGAGCTCGGCTATCGCGGCCTCAGCGGCTTCGGTCCGCGCCAGCGGGCGGCGCCGGTGGCCGGGCTGCGTCAGGTCAACACCCATGTCGATCCGGTCGATTGGCGGCACGGACGCCGAACGCTGTCTGACGCCGCGGTCGCGGCGCAGGCGACGCAGCATCTCGCCGCCCGGCGAAGCGGCCGTGTCGACGAAGATGAGGCCACCGGCCTGCTGACCCACCACTTGTTGTTCGATGACGGCGCCTGGGCGGCGGCGGCGGTTCTCTTCCGCACCGCGTCCCACCCCGCAGCACGTTGGCTCAGCGCCCGAGACATGTTTGAATACGCCAAGCCAGACCCTGAGAATGGTGGGACGCCGTGAGCGAGCACCGCTATCCCTCGCAGGCCCTGCGCGGTGATTACATTCGCGCCGGCGCAGGCATGGCCGTCTGCGGCGGACTGTTGTTCGCCGCCGGTCTCGACGGCATTGCGTTCTACATTTTCACCGCCCTCACGGTCCTGTTCGCCTATTTCGGCTGGCGCACCTGGTTGCGCGGCGCGACCGTGGTGACGGTCGACGACGAAGGCATTACCAGTTCGGGCCTCATGCGCGCCAAGCTGGCGTGGCACGACGTCAATCAGGTCAAACTGCGCTACTTCTCGACGCGACGGAACCGGCAGGACGGCTGGATGCAGCTAAGTCTCAAGGGAAATGGCCGGGCCGTTCGCCTGGATTCCCACATCGAGCGGTTCGACGCCGTCGCCCACCGCGTCCACGAGGCGGCGGTGACCCAGCGTATCGAGTTCAATGCGACCACCGCGGCCAATTTTGCCGCACTGGATATTGGACAAGACCGCGGCGGCTGGGGCCGACCGAGCGAATGGACGGCGGCAGAGGGCGATGGCGACGGACCCGACCACACCTCCGTGCGTGAGGGCACGGGTTCATGACCGACCTCATTCGCGTCAATGGCCTGACAGTCGAGTTTCGCGTTCACCAAGGAGTATTGAAGGCGGTCGACGGCGCGTCCTTCCGCGTCCGCGCCGGGGGGACGACGGCGCTCGTCGGCGAGTCCGGCTCCGGCAAATCGGTCACCGCGCAGGCGATTCTGGGCATCCTGCCGAAGGCGGGGCAGATCGCCGCCGGCGAGATACTATTCGCCGACCCCGACCGACCGGGCGAGGTCGCCGATCTCGCGGCCCTCGATCCCAACGGCAAGCGCATGCGCGC
>JAZFQY010000080.1:0-3753 GCA_036445355.1 Alphaproteobacteria bacterium | reverse complement strand
CAGCAGCGCCGTCAGGGCGCCCAGAATGCGCCCGGCCTTGGCGCGCATGAGCTCCGCCGCGTCCGGGTTGCGCTTCTGGGGCATGATCGAGCTGCCGGTGGTGAAGGCGTCGCTGAGGCGAACGAAGCCGAAGCCGGGCGACGCCCACAGCACGATCTCCTCCCCCAGGCGCGACAGGTGGCTGGCGGCGAGCGCCGACGCGGCCAGGAACTCGGCGGCGAAGTCTCGGTCGGAGACGGCGTCGAGGGAGTTCGCCGCCGGTCGGTCGAAGCCGAGCGCCGCGGCCGTCGCCTCGCGGTCGATCCGGAACGAGGTGCCGGCCAGCGCCGCTGCCCCCAGGGGGCACTCGTTCAAGCGCCGGCGGCAGTCGGCGAGGCGGCCGCGGTCGCGCCCGAACATCTCCACATAGGCCAGCAAATGGTGGCCGAAGGTGACCGGCTGCGCCGCCTGCAGGTGGGTGAAACCCGGCATCACGGTGTCCGTGTGGGCCTCGGCCTTGTCGATGAGCGCCGCCTGCAGGTCCCCGAGCCCGCCGTCGAGGCCGTCGATGGCCTCGCGCACCCACAGGCGCAGGTCGGTCGCCACCTGGTCGTTGCGCGAGCGCGCCGTGTGCAGGCGGCCGCCGGCCTCGCCCGCGAGCTCGGTGAGCCGCGCCTCGATGTGCATGTGGATGTCTTCGAGGGCGGGCGTGAACACGAACGTTCCGGCCTCGATTTCTCGCAGGATCGTGTCTAGACCGGCGGCGATCGCTGCCCCATCCTCCTTGTCGATGATGCCCTGGGCGACGAGCATGTCGGCGTGGGCCTTGCTGCCGGCGATGTCCTGGGCATAGAGGCGGCGGTCGAAGGCGATGGAGGCGTTGATGCGCTGCATGATCTCCGCCGGTGGCGCGTCGAAGCGCGCCCCCCAGATCGCGCCGGCGGTGCCGGCGGTCGGTGTCTTGGCCTTCTTGCTCATGGTCCTGCGGCGCCCGCGGGCCTCGTCCCTGGCGGTGAGATGATGTCTAAGCGTGTTCTGATCGGGCTAGCGGGCTTGGCGTTGGTGGCCGCCGCCGCCGCGGGCCTGATCGCCGCGCGCGACGCGGCCCCGCCCATCGCCGGGACGGTGGTGAACTTTACCCCGGCGGAGACGCCGCGGCCAGTGCCCGAGACCGGGTTTACGGACCTCGCCGGCGCGGCGCGCACCCTCGCCCATTTCCGAGGCCGGGTGGTGGCGCTCAATTTCTGGGCCACCTGGTGCGGGCCGTGCATCCGCGAGATGCCGTCCCTCGACCGGCTTCAGGCGGCGCTCGGCGGCGACGGCTTCACCGTCGTCTTGATGAGCCAGGACCGCCGCGGCGCCGAGCAGGTGGAGCCGTTCCTGGCCAAGCTCGACATTGGCCTGACGAGCCAGCTCGACCCCAAGATGGCGTTGTTCCGGGCCCTGGGCGGACGCAGCCTACCGACCACGATCCTGTTCGACGCCGACGGCAACGAACTGGGGCGCCTCGTCGGCCCGGCCGAATGGGACCGCCCCGAGGCCCTGGCGCTCATTCGGTACTATTTGGAGTAGGCGGAACCCCTACCGCGTCGGGACGGGCGTATCGCCGGAATAGTCGTAGAAGCCGCGGCCGGCCTTGCGCCCGAGCCAGCCCGCCTCGACATACTTCACCAGCAGGGGACAGGGCCGGTACTTGGAGTCCGCGAGCCCCTCGTAGAGCACCTGCATGATGGCCAGGCAGGTGTCGAGGCCGATGAAATCGGCGAGCTCAAGGGGACCCATGGGGTGGTTGGCGCCCAGCCGCATCGAGGTGTCGATGCTCTCCACCGTGCCCACGCCTTCGTAGAGGGTGTAGACCGCCTCGTTGATCATCGGCAACAGGATGCGATTGACGATGAATGCCGGGAAGTCCTCGGACGCCGTCGGCGTCTTGCCCAGGTTGCTGACCAGCTCGCGGATGGCCTGATAGGTCTCGTCGTCGGTGCCGAGCCCGCGGATGATCTCCACCAGCTGCATCATCGGCACCGGGTTCATGAAGTGCATGCCTATGAACTTGGCCGGCCGGTCGGTGGACGCGGCGAGGCGGGTGATGGAGATCGAGGAGGTGTTGGAGGCGAGGATCGCGTCGGGCTTCAAGACCGGGCAGACGGCCTTGTAGATCTCGGTCTTGACGGCCTCGTTCTCGCTCGCGGCCTCGACCACCACGTCGCAGTAACTGAGCATGTCGAGGGCGGTGCCGGTGGCGATGCGTCCGAGCGCCGCCGTGCGCTCGTCCTCGCCAACGGTGCCGCGCCGGACCTGGCGAGCGAGATTGGCCTCGATGGTCTCGGTGGCCTTGGCGAGCTGCACCTCGCTCACATCCACCAACTTCACCTCGAGGCCCTTGAGGGCACAGACATGGGCGATGCCGTTGCCCATCTGGCCGGCGCCGATGATGCCGATGCTCTTGATCATGGCCTTTCCCCTCCCGGGCACGCGCTCATGCCGTCTCGCTCAGCGCCTCCTGCAATTGCGGCAGGGCCTCGAACAGGTCCATCACTAGGCCGTAGTCGGCGATCTGGAAGATGGGTGCGTCCTCGTCCTTGTTGATGGCGACGATGACCTTGCTGTCCTTCATCCCGGCCAGGTGCTGGATGGCGCCGGATATGCCGACGGCGATGTAGAGATCCGGCGCCACCACCTTGCCGGTCTGGCCCACCTGCCAGTCGTTGGGCACGTAGCCGGCGTCGACGGCGGCGCGCGATGCGCCCATGGCCGCGCCGAGCTTGTCGGCGATGGCCTCGATGAGCTTGAAATTCTCGCCCGAGCCCATGCCGCGGCCGCCTGATATGATCACCCTCGCGGCGGTAAGCTCCGGCCGGTCGCTGCTCGACTCCTCGGCGCCGACAAAGGCGGAGAGCCCGGCATCGCCGCCCGCATCGATGCGTTCCACCGGCGCCGACGCCCCATCCATGGCCGCCGGCTCGAAGCCGGTGATGCGCACGGTGATGACCTTCTGTGCATCCGCCGAGCGCACCGTGGCCAGGGCGTTGCCGGCATAGATCGGGCGCACGAAGGTCTCGGCGTCGATGACGGCGGAGATGTCGGAGACCTGCTGCACGTCCATCAGCGCCGCCGCCCGGGGCATCACGTTTTTGCCGAAGGTGGTAGCCGGGGCGAGGACGTGGCCATAGCCGTCGGCGTGCGCGACGATGAGGCTCGCCAAGTTCTCGGCCAGCGGATGCGCATAGGCCGGGTCGTCGGCGACGAGCACCTTGGCGACGCCGTCGATGCCCGCCGCCGCTTGCGCCACCGCGTCGCAGCCATGGCCGGCGACCAGCACCGCGACCTCGCCGCCGCCATGGCTGGCGATCTCGCCGGCCGCGGTCACGGTATTGAGGGTCGCCGGCTTGAGGCGGGCGTTGTCGTGCTCGGCGACGACCAGAACGGCCATCAGATCACCTTGGCCTCGTTGCGCAGCTTGTCGACCAGCTCGGCGACGCTTTCGACCTTGACCCCGGCCTGGCGCGGCGGCGGCTCCTCGACCTTCAGGGTCGCCAGACGCGGCGTCGGGTCGACGCCCAGCTCCGCCGGCGTCAAGATGTCGATGGGCTTCTTCTTCGCCTTCATGATGTTGGGCAGAGAGGCGTAGCGCGGCTCGTTCAAGCGCAAATCGGTGGTGATGACCGCCGGCATGGCGAGGCTGACCGTCTCCAGGCCGCCATCGACCTCGCGCGTGACCTGGAGCCTGCCGTCCGCTTGCTCCAGCTTGGAGGCGAAGGTGCCCTGGGGCCA
>JAZFQY010000079.1:0-2127 GCA_036445355.1 Alphaproteobacteria bacterium | reverse complement strand
CGCAGACCACCGGCTCGCCGCTCATGGTGTGCTGCAGGTAGACGCTGTCGGCGTCGGCGCCGAACAGGCGCAGGTAGGAGATCCACTCGACGCCGAGCTTGTGCAGGCGGCCGATGGCGGTGTCGCGCACGTACTGCTGGATGGTCTGGCCCGGCATGTAGCCGTTGACGCAGAGCCGGACCCGGCAACCTTCCGAGGCCAGCTTCTCGGCGATGCCGATGCCGATCCAATCGGCGCGCCAGTCGGCGACCACCACCGAGGCGCCGACGTTGACCTCGCCGCGGAGCACCTGCCAGGCATCGACCACGTGCGCCTCCTCGGCGCCCTCGATCGGCGGCCGGCGGGGCTTGGCGCCGGTCGCGAGCACCACGGCCTCCGGCGCCGCGCGGGCGATGAGCGCCGGGTCCACGCGGGACCCGAGGTGCACCTCGACGCCCGCCAGTTCCATCTCGCGCGCCAGGTTCGTGATGATGCCGCCGAACTCCAGGCGCTGGGGCAGCAATTGCGCGAGGCGCGCCTGGCCGCCCAGGTGCGCCTCGGCCTCGTAGAGGCTGACCTCATGACCGCGCTCGGCGGCCACGGCGGCCGCCTTCATGCCGGCCGGGCCGCCGCCCACGACCAGGACCCGCTTGGGCGTTGCTGTGGCTTTGCGGTCACCGAACTCGCGCTCGCGGCCGGTCTCGGGATGCTGGATGCAGGAGATCGGATAGCCCATGAGGAAATGCCCGATGCAGGCCTGGTTGCAGCCGATACAGGCGCGGATGTCCTCGACCCGCCCGGCCCGCGCCTTGCCGGCCATCTCCGGGTCGCAGATCATGGCCCGGGTCATGCCGCAGGCGTCCGCCTGGCCGGCGGCGATGATGGCCTCGGCGATCTGGGGCTGGTTGATGCGCCCGGTGGCGATCACCGGCTGGCCCACGATCGCCCGGATCTTGGCGGCATAGGGCGCCGTGTAGCCGGTCTCCATGGTCATGGGCGGGACGATGTGGGCCGAGCCGGCCAGCGTCGACGAGGCGCCGGCGACCACGCTGTAGTAGTCGAGCCCGCCGTCGGCCGCCAGCGCGCCGCAGATCTCGAGCACCTCGGCCTCGCTCAGGCCCTCGTGGCTTCGCTCGTCGCCCGAGATGCGCAGGCCGAGCACGAAATCCGTGCCCGCCTTGGCGCGGATCTCGGCGACGATCCGGCGCAGCAGGCGCAGGCGCCCGTCGAGGTCGCCGCCGTAGTCGTCCTCGCGCCGGTTGACCCGGGGGTTGAGGAACTGGGATAGCAGGTAGCCGTGGCTGGCCAGCAGCTCGGCGCCGTCGAGGCCGGCCTCGCGCAGGCGCCGCGCGCCTTGGCCGAAACCGGCGATCACCTCTTCGATGTGGTCCCGCGGCATGGGCATGGGCATGACGTGGAAGCGTTCGTTGGGCACAGCCGAGGGCGCGTAGGAGACCGGCGCGCTGCCGTCCAGGCTGTCGATGATCTCGCGCCCCGGGTGGAACAACTGGCCGAACAGGCGGCAGTCGTAGTCCTGCACGATCTCGGCCAGGCGCCGGTAGCGCGGGATGCAGTCGTCCGAGGTGACCTTGATCGGGTTGACGGTGAAGACCGCGGCGTCGTGCACCAGCGCCACCTCGACGATGATCAGCCCGGCCCCACCGCGCGCACGCGCCTCGTGGTAGGCGACGATGGCCTCGTTGATGCCGTTCTCGTCGGCCATGGCGGTCTCGTGCCCGGTCGAGACGATGCGGTTCTTGAGCGTGACGTTGCCGATTTGAAGCGGCGCGAACAGGTTCGGAAATTCGGGTCCGGTCATCGCGCTGGTCCTCCTCCCCCTTGCACGGCCTATGGCGCCGACGACTCCCCTGGGTCGCCCGATTCTAGAGCAGATCGGGGTTGATTGGAATCGCCGTCGGCGATCCCATCAACGGCCGTGATTCTGCTCTACTTTATAGATGTAGACCGGAGTCACAGGATCGATCGAACCGGCGATGTGGGTTCGATCGATCATGATCCGGTCTAGCGAAAGGCCGTACCGGATGGCGCGCGCGTGCTATACCAACGGCCCGCCGCGCCCCTGTCCCGAACAGACACCGAGAAACCGAAAGGACCCGAACTTGCGCATCCATGCCGAACCCCTCAGGC
>JAZFQY010000078.1:0-2388 GCA_036445355.1 Alphaproteobacteria bacterium | reverse complement strand
CGCCGTTCCAGCTCGCCGGCATGGCCTTCACCCTGGCCTTCGTGTTGGCGGCGGCCTCGTGGCTCGTGCGCGGCGGCGCCCCCGTGCGCCACCTGCGCCAGCCGGCGCCGGTGTGGCTTCTGGGCGTCTGTGGCCTGTTCGGCTACCACTTCTTCTATTTCGTCGCCCTGCGCAACGCGCCGCCGGTGGAGGCGAGCCTGATCGCCTATCTGTGGCCGCTGTTGATCGTGCTCATGTCGAGCCTGGTGCCCAGGGCGCAGGGCGGCGGTGGCCTGCGCTGGTTCCACCTAGCCGGGGCGCTGGCGGGGCTCGCCGGCACAGCGCTCATCGTCACCGGCGGCGCCGCCGCCTTCCAGGCCCGCTATGGATTGGGCTACGCCGCGGCGGCGGCCTGCGCCCTCATTTGGTCGAGCTATTCGGTGCTGTCGCGGCGCTACGCCCATGTGCCCAGCGACGCCGTCGGCGGCTTCTGCGGCGCCACCGCCGCCCTCGCCTGGGCCTGTCACCTGGCCTTCGAGACCACGGTCTGGCCGGCGGGTGGCGGCCAGTGGCTGGCCGTGGCCGGTTTGGGGCTGGGGCCGGTGGGCCTCGCCTTCTTCACCTGGGACCACGGCGTCAAGCACGGCGACATCCGCGTGCTCGGCGCCGCCTCCTACGCGGCACCGCTCATGTCCACCATGATCCTGATCGCCGCCGGCCTGGCGCCAGCCACCTGGGTGGTGGGTGCCGCCTGCGCCCTCATCGTCGGCGGCGCGCTGTTGGCCGGGCAGGAACTCCTGCGCCGCCGGGGCTGACCGCTAAATCTGGCAGTCGAGGTCCGCCGGCATGGGTTCCGGCGGCCGCCCGGCGAGGACGTCGCCGATCAACCGCGCCGAGACCGACGTGCGCAGGTGATAGGAGTCGAAGGCGTAGAAGTTCGCCGGCGCCGAATAGGCGCTCGCCGAATAATCGAGCGCTTCCGGGAACACCTCGCGCACGGCGGCGCGGAAGCGGCCGAGCTCCGCCGCCCGGCGCGGCGCATCGAACAGCGCCAGGGCGCACACCTCCAGCGGGTTGATGAAGACGCGGAAGCCTTGCCCGCGCCGCTCCAACAGGCGACGGATGCGGCGCAGCGTCTCGACCCGCGCATCGGCGAAGGTGAAATTACGATAGTTCTCCCGCGCCAGCCGGCGCAGGACGGCGGCGCGTTCCGGCGCGAAATCGCCGCCTGCCTCCTGCCGCCGATCCCAGTCGGCGCGGTTCCACTGCCCGTCCGCCTGAACCAGCGGCGGCTGCCCGAGCCATCGCCGCACCGTCCCGTCGATACCGGCGAGCAGCACCTGGAAGCTGAAGGTGTAGTGCATGACCTCGCGCCAACCGCGCGGCCGAAAGATGGACTGGCGCCAGGCAGGAAAATACTGGTTGAACATGTATGGATCGAGGCCGATGACGACGGTCCGCGCGGCGCCGCCATAGTCCTCCAGGAAGCGCAGGATCTCCTGCGGCTGGGCGGCGGCGAAGGCGCCGTTGAAGATGCGCGCGCCTGGAAGATGGTCGGGGTCGAACACGGCGGTCTTGCTGGAGCCGAGCAGCAGCACATCGTGCGGATAGGTCGCGGCCTGGCGCGCCTTGAAGGCGCGCTCCTCGAACTTGTAGATGCCGCCGGTGCTGTTGCCGAAGACGCCGAAGGGATCCAAGTACAGATTGGCCATCGGCGCCAGCGCCACGGTGAGCACCACGGCCGCGAGGAATCGCACGAGATATGGCGTCGCCGGCATCGCTAGAACTGGAAGTAGATGAATTCGTTGACCCGGTTCAGGCTCAGCAGCCCGGCACCGGCGACCATGCCCACCAGCACCGCCCAGGCGGCGCTCGGCTGCCACAGGCGCTCACCCAGCAGGGGTGCGGGTCGCGGCGGGCTCGCCGCTCCGACGCCGGGCTCGAACCGGGCCAGGATCTCCTGGGTGTTGGGCGCCAGCCAGCACGGGGCGAGGATGGCGGGGAGTGCCAGCCACAGCTCCCACGGGGCGGGCGCAAACAGGCCGCCGAGGACGCCGTCGAAGCGCACCCCCAGCGCCGTCGACGGCTCGGCGACGGCGCCCAGCCAGGCGCGCGTCTCCGGCGGCAGGGACAAGCCGTTGAGCCCGAAGGCGCCGCGCCACATGGCGAGCGCGGCATCTAAGCCCTCGGCGCGGAACGGCACCCAGGCCAGGCTCACCGCCGCGAAAGTGGCGAGCCGCGAGGCGATCACACCGCCGCGGGAGGGCGCGTCCCGTCCCGCGGTCAGCCGCCGGCGGAGCGCGCGCCAGGCATAGTTGACGGCGATATAGATGCCGTGCAGCCCGCCCCATGGGAGCTGTGGCTGGCACTCCCCGCCATCCTCGCCCTGTGCTGGCTGGCGCCCAACAC
>JAZFQY010000077.1:0-12844 GCA_036445355.1 Alphaproteobacteria bacterium | reverse complement strand
CGATGCGTTCCTCTCACGCGACGAATGCCGCAAGCTGCTCTCCGCCGTTGATCGGTTTCGATCTGCGAACGAACTGCCGGAGATCCATCGCGAGGCCAGGGGCCGGCGCGATGATCAGCTCCGTGGGATCGACGAAACTCTTGAAGCCGGCCAGCCTGAGTTTGGTGAACTTCACCGGTGGTCTCTACGCCCGTGGCTCAGTTCGTCGGGATCAATGGGTCGATGATCTTGGCGAACTCCTCGATCGGCATGTTGCCGGGGTGGGTCTCGCCATTAATGACGAAGCTCGGGGTCGATTGAACGTTGTGTTCCTGCGTTCCCTGCTGGCGCATGCGCAATATGCCGTCCGCCAGCGCCTCGTTCTTCAGGCACGCATCCAGGTCGTCCGCGCTCAGGCCGCCCAGGCGGCCGATCTGTGCCAGCGCCTTGTTCACGTCGCGGGCGCGCGACCAGTTGTCCTGGGCGCGGTACAGCACGTCGATGAAACCGAAATACCTGTCCTCGACGGCGCAGCGGGCCAGCATGGATGCCATCAGCGCCCTCTGGTCCAGCGGGAAGTCGCGATAGATCAATTTGACCTTGCCGGTGTCGATGTATCGTGCCTTCAAATCCTTTAACGCATCGTTATGGAAGCTGGCGCAGTGCGGGCAGGTGAGCGAGGCGTATTCGATGATCGTCACCGGCGCCTCGCTGTCGCCCATCACCCGCTCGGCAAGCGCCGTCTCGAGGTCGAGTTCGGCATGCGCCGGCACGGCGGCGCCGAGCAGGAGCAGCACCCCAAGAATTTGTGGCATCAGGCGCAATTTCAGCGTCCTCCTACTAGATATTGCGGGAGCGGCGGGAGTATAGAGTCGCTCCTGAATCCCCACAAGCTCTGTCATGGCGCCGACTTTCTGTCATCGTCCCGCGGCAATTCGCCAGCCGGTGCCGGCACGAAGCGGCCGAGGGCGGCGAGGGCGCGCCTGAGCTCGGGGTCGGCGACGCGTTCTAGCCCCGGGGTCGGGTGACCCGCGCCGGCGGCGGGAGTCGGCCGCCGCGGCCGCGCCTCGCCCGCCGGGCGCGGCACTGGCGCCTGGCGCAGGACGATGCGCTCGATCGCGCGATAGCCGAAATAGGCGTTCAGCCGTTCGATCACCAGCGGCGCTAGGTGCTGCAGCTCCAAGGCCATCGGCCCGTCGACGCGGATGGTAAGCGTGCCGCCGGCGCCGTCGCGCCGGCGCACCAGGCGCTCGGGCAGGGACTCGGCCGCGAGCTGGGGACCGACCACGGCCGCCCACTCTGCCATCAGCCGCGCGTCGGCGAGGCCCCGGCGGCGGCCCAGCGGTCGCGTCACCTTGTCCAGCACGGCGGCGATGGCTAGTGGCCCGCGCCCCCTGCGCTCGCTTGCTCTGGTATCTGCCATGGATCGCGTCACACGCCGAGGCGTCGCTGTTCCGTGTCCCTGCCTTATGCTATGGGCGGGAGAGTCTGGCAAGAACGGATGTGATGCACGGCATGCTTCAAGACGACGCGGGCGAGTTGGCGCCGCGGTTGCTCGCCTGGTACGGCCGCCACGCCCGCGCGCTGCCCTGGCGCGCGCCGCCGGCGTCGCGGCGCCGGCCCGCGCCCTATCGGGTGTGGCTGAGCGAGGTCATGCTGCAGCAGACGACAGTGGCGGCGGCGACACCCTACTTCCGCGACTTCGTCCGCCGCTGGCCGACGGTGGACGCCCTGGCGGCGGCGGAGCTGGACCAGGTGCTCGCCGCCTGGGCCGGGCTCGGCTACTACGCCCGCGCCCGCAACCTGCACGCCTGCGCCCAGCTGGTGAGCGGCGAGCGGGGCGGCCGCTTCCCCGACACGGCGGCGGAGCTGGCGAAACTTCCCGGCATCGGCCCATATACCGCCGCCGCCATCGCCGCCATCGCCTTCGACCGGCCGGCGACGGTGGTCGACGGCAACGTGGAGCGGGTGATGGCGCGCCTGTTCGGCGTCGACGCACCCCAGCCGGGCGCCAAGGCGCGGCTTCGGGCCCTGGCCGAGGAGCTGACGCCGCGCCGGCGCGCCGGCGACTACGCCCAGGCGGTGATGGATCTGGGCGCCACCGTATGCACGCCGCGCGCGCCCGAATGCGGGCGGTGCCCGTGGCGCGGCGCCTGCCGCGCGTCCGCGCTGGGCATCGCCGAGGCGCTGCCGGCACGGTCACCCAAGCGCCCACGGCCGAGGCGAAGCGGCGTTGCCTTCTGGGCGATGCGCCCCGACGGCACGGTGCTCTTGCGTAGGCGCCCGGCGCGTGGGCTCTTGGGCGGCATGATGGAGGTGCCGTCGACCGAGTGGACCGAGCCTGGCCCCGCCGATCCACGGTGCGAGGCGCCGTTCGCGGTGGACTGGCGCGCGTTACCGGGCGTGGTGCGCCACACTTTCACTCATTTTCATCTGGAACTGTCCGTGATGGCGGCCACGGTCAACCGCAGCACCGAGTCTGACGGCGTGTGGGTGGCGCCGGATGATTTCGGCGATCTCGCCCTGCCGTCGCTGATGCGCAAGGTCGCGCGCCACGCGATGGCCCACGGTGCCGACGCTGGTCAGGGCATAGACGCATAAGGGTCCGCTCGTTTGGGCATTGAACGGTGCCGCCGATGTCCGCTGTTAGCCGAGGCTGTTGAAAAAGTCCGGACCATTAATAATTGTGCAACTATTGTGCCTGTGAGCCGCGCTTGAAGTAATTTTGATTCAATGAAGTACGGAACTTTGAATCATTGTTTCAAATATTTTGCCTTCCGGCACTTTTTCAACAGCCTCAGCCAATAAGCGACATTGGCTGTCTGGTCGCGTCGAACCCGTGTGCTAGAGAATAACATGACCAAAGCGGAAGGAAATGATTTGCCAGAACCATTGGCACCACCACCCATAATCTTCTTGATTTGTCTGGCATTGGGAGTGGTGTTGGAGTTCGTGTTTCCTTATCCACTAATCCCCTATTCCGTTGCTCAATTCTCGATCGGTATCGCCCTCATCGCTGCAGGTTCTACTTTGATCGGATGGTCGATGATAGCGATAAGTAAAGCGGAAACAACGTACGATCCACGCGGTGTACCGACCGCACTCGTTACCTCGGGACCGTACCAATATTCCCGCAACCCCGGCTACTTGGGATTGGCAACCATACAGATTGGTATTGCCGCGACAGTTGATAGCCCTGCAATTTTTCTAATGACGATACCTGCCATTCTCATCACCAGTTACATTGTCATAAATCGAGAAGAAGCGAAGCTGGAGAGGGAATTTGGGCATCAATATGTTGAATACAAAGGCTCTGTTAGGCGTTGGATTTGAACCCGCTTGAATGACGGCTGTGGGTCATTGGCGGACATCGGATAGCAGGTATCCGACCCGACGCTAGCGCACTTGATAAACGCGCGCCCTAACTCAACCCCGCCCTCAGTTTCTGGCGCAGCACGTCGATGGGCACCAGCGTGCCCTCCACGTCGATGTGCCAGAAGGTCCAGCCGTTGCAGGCCGGGGCGCCCTGCACCGCGGCGCCGATCTTGTGGATCGAGCCGTGGCCGTCGGCGGTGACGATGGTACCGTCGGCGCGCACCCGCGCCGACCAGCGGCGGCGCGGTGCGTAGAGCACCTCGCCAGCCCGCAATAGCCCGCGCTCCAGGAGCCAGCCGAATGGGATGCGCGGCGCCTCGCGCTTCGACGGCGTCTCCAGCAGGCGCACATCTTCCACCGCGCGCACCCGGTCCAGGCGCTCCCGGGCCAGGGCGACATAGTCCGGCTCGCGCTCGATGCCGATGTAGCGGCGGCCGAGCTTCTTCGCCACAGCGCCCGTGGTGCCGGAGCCGAAGAACGGGTCGAGCACCACCTCGCCCACCCGGGTACTCGCCAGCACCACGCGGTACAGAAGCGCCTCGGGCTTCTGCGTCGGGTGGAGCTTGCCGCCGTCGGCGTCGCGCAGGCGCTCGGCGCCGGTGCAGATGGGCAAGAGCCAGTCGCTGCGCATCTGCAGCTCGTCATTGAGCGCCTTCATGGCCTCGTAGTTGAAGGTGTATCGGGCGTCCTTGTCCCGGGCGCACCAGATCAGGGTCTCGTGGGCGTTGGTGAAGCGCCGGCCGCGGAAGTTAGGCATCGGGTTGGTCTTGCGCCAGACCACGTCGTTAAGGACCCAGAAGCCGAGCTCTTGCACCACGGCGCCGACGCGGTAGATGTTGTGGTAGGTGCCGATGACCCACAGGGTGCCGTCGTCCTTTAGGACCCGGCGCGCGGCGGCCAGCCAGTCGCGGGTGAAGCGGTCGTAGGCGGCATCGCCGTCGAAGCGGTCCCAGTGGTGATCGACGCCGTCGACGCGGCTGTTGTTGGGGCGCGTGAGCTCGCCGCCGAGCCGCAGATTGTAGGGTGGGTCGGCGAATATCATGTCGACCGAGCCGGCGGGCAACTTCGCCATTTCGGCGATGCAGTCGCCGGCGATGATGGTGTCGAGGGCCGGCGTCTCGGCGCCGGCGGGGGGGCGGCCAGGGGGCATGACCGGCCAGCATGGGCAAGCCGGGACTCCCGGTCAATAAGTTTTTGGAGTCAGTCGCTTAGCCGGCGTTCTGGTAAGGTTCCATTAACAATTTAACGGGCGCGAAGCTGGTCCGGTGATGCCGCGTCGGGCCGAGAAGGCCGAGCGCCGCCCGGTGCTCGGCGGTGCCGTAGCCGGCGTTGCGCTCCCAGCCATAGCCGGGGTTATGGAGCGCCAGGGCGCCCATGATGCGGTCGCGGGTGACCTTGGCGACGATCGAGGCGGCGGCGATGCTGAGGCAGCGCGCGTCGCCCTTGACCACTGTCTCGCCGGGGCAGGGCAGGGACGAAGGCAGCCGGTCGCCGTCGACGAGGACGAAGGCGGGCGTATCGGGCAGCGCTGCCACGGCGCGCGCCATCGCCGTCATCGTTGCCGCCAGGATGTTGGTGCCGTCGATTTCGGCCACACTCGCTTGGCCGACGCCGATGCCGGCGCCGCCGCACCGTGCCAGCGCTTGGAGCTCCGCCATCAGCGTGGCGCGCCGAGCGCCGCTGAGTCGCTTGCTGTCGTCGATGGCGGCGGCGAGCGCACGCGGCAAACGCGCGGCGTCGAGGGTCACTGCGGCGGCGACTACTGGCCCGGCCCAGGGGCCGCGGCCGGCCTCGTCGATGCCGGCGACCGGCGCCGGGCGACGGCACTCGAACCGCAAGTCAGGCATCGTCACGCGCCCGCAGCCCGATGCCGAGCGCGGTCAGGCCGCGGCGCCCGAGCCGCGCAAGGCCGCGTCCGGCGCCGATCAGCCAGCGGCCTTGGCGCCCGTAGACGAAGCGCAGCACTCGCTTGATGCGGGCCTGTCGGTAGGCGGCAATCTCGTGCAGCCGCCGTGCGGTCGCCAGCCAGATCGGGCTCAGCCCCAGAGACAGGGCGGTGACGGTGACGATGAGCTGGAAGTCGAATTCGCTGATCAGCCGGTTGCGCCCGGCAATTCCCGCGAGCAGGAAGCCGAACTCACCTACCTGCGCCAGTACCACCGCCGACAGGAAGGCGCGCGGCCACGGCACGCGCAGCAATCCCAAGACGCCGATATTGACCACGGTCTTCAGCACCGTCACCACCAGCAGCAGGACCACCACGATGCCCAGATTGGTCCACAGGAACCCGAGATCGATCAGCAACCCGACGGACAGGAAGAAGACCATGATCAGCACGCTTTGGAGTGGCATCGCGTTGGCGAGCATGATCTGGCGCTGGTTGCTGTTGCCGATGGTGAGGCCGGCCAGGAAGGCGCCGTAGGCCGGCGAAAGGCCCATGGCGCCGGTGAGGGCGGCGGCGCCGAAACACATCACCAGCGCCGTCAGGGGCAAAAGGTCGGCCTGGTTGGCGCCGCCGATGGGCAGAGGCAGGTTGATCCGCTTGCGCCGGCTGAGGACCAGGATCAGGCCGAAGAGCAGGACGAGGGCGAGCACCAGTCGGGCGCCGCCGAGGAGGTCGAGGCCCTCCGCCGCCATCAGATCGAGCACCAGCATCATCGGCACCACCGCCAGATCCTGGGCGATGAGCACGCCGACCGCGATGCGGCCGGCGCGGGTGCGCAGCTCGCCGATGTCCTCCAGCATCTTGATGGCGACGGCGGTGCTCGACAGGGCGACGACGAAGGCGAGCAGCACCGCCTTCTCGATCGGCCAGGCCATTACCATCCGCAGGAGCATCATCACGCCAAAGGTGACGGCGACCTGCAGCAGCATCACCACCACCGCAAGGCGCCACAGGCTGCGGAATGCGCGCAGGCTGAGCTCCATGCCGACGACGAACAGGAGCATGAGAACGCCCATTTCCGCCAGCAGGCCGACAGTCTCCTGGTCTTGCACCAGCCCCAGCACCGACGGCCCGAGGACGACCCCGGCGAGGATATAGCCGACCACCGGCGGCTGGCGGACGCGCGTCAGCAGCGCGCCGCAGGCGAGCGCGACGAGGGCGACGACCGCTATGTTGGTGAGTTCGTGCGCGATCGGCATGCTGCCGCGACACTATCATAGACGGGCGAGTCGGGCGCTCGCGCGCCCGAAGCGCGGTCAATATGACCGGAAAAGGCTCTAGGCGCGTACCGCGTTACAAAAGCCTGAGCTGCCCGTCGGATGATTGCGGCCGGCGGAAGCGGCCGGTGTCGAGCCGCGGCGGGGCGGGGTCGAGACCCAGGCGCCGGCTGGCGAGTCGGAAGCGCTGGCCGATCAGGTCCGCATATCGGCCGGAGCCGCGCATGCGCTCGCCATAGCGGTCCACATAGAGCGCGCCGCGCCGCGTCTCGCGGATCAGCGCCTCGACCCGCGCCGCGCGGTCGGGGTAGTGGGCGGCCAGCCATTCGCGGAACAGGTCTTTGATCTCCAGTGGCAGGCGCAAGAGGATATACCCGGCGTGAGCGGCGCCGGCGGCCGCGGCGCGCTCCAGGATCGCCTCCAGCTCGTGGTCGTTGAGGCCCGGGATCATCGGCGCCGCCATGACCATGGCGGGCACGCCGGCGGCGGCAAGCGCATCGAGTGTTTCCAGGCGGCGCTGCGGGCTGGCGGCGCGCGGCTCCATGCACCGCGCCAGGGTCCTGTCGAGGGTGGTGAGGGAGACGCCGACGCTCGCCAGGCCCTGCGCCGCCATCGGCACCAGGATGTCGAGGTCGCGCAGCACCAGGGCGCCCTTGGTGACGATGCTCACCGGGTGCCGGCACTCGGCCAGCACCTCGAGGATCTGCCGGGTGATGCCGAGGCGCCGTTCCACCGGCTGGTAAGGGTCGGTGTTGGTGCCCATGGCGATCACAGCCGGCCGGTAGCGCGGATGCGCCAATTCCCGGCGCAGCAGGGCCGCCGCCTCGGGCTTGGCGAACAGCCGGCTCTCGAAATCGAGCCCCGGGGACAGGCCGAGATGGGCGTGGGTCGGGCGCGCGAAGCAGTAGACGCAGCCATGCTCGCAGCCGCGATAGGGGTTGATCGAGCGGTCGAAGCCGATGTCGGGGGAGGTGTTGCGGGTGATGATGCTGCGGCTGGCGTCGTGCGTGACGGTGGTCCTGAGCGGTGGCGGCTCGTCGTCAGCGTCGCCCCAGCCATCGTCCACGTGCTCGCGAAGGTGGGGCTCGTAGCGCCCGGCGGCGTTGCTGAGGGCACCCCTCCCCTTGCGCTGCCGGTCGGGCAGTCTCTCCTCCGCGGCGCCTTCGACCATGGGGCCAGCATGCCGCCGACCGCGGAACATATCAAGAACAAAATGAATTGAGTCTTCCCTGGTCAGCCGAGGCGGAGCGGCTCCGGGCCGAACCATTCCCGGCGCTGACGGGCCACGGCCGCGGGCGTCAGGCTGGCGTCGACGTGGGCCGCGATATGGGGCGCCGCCCGGCGCTTGGCGTCGGGCTTGCTCGCCGCCCAGTCCGCGCGCCAGCGCCCGAACCAGGTGATGGTGCGCAGCCATGTGAGGCGGCGGAATTCGTCGAGGGTGGGACCGAGGGCCGACGCCCGCTCGGAGGCATCGAAATAGGCGCGATAGAAGGCGCGCACCTCGTCCCGGCCGAGCGCTGCGGCGCAGTCGGGGTCCCAGCCGGTGGAGGCGGCGAGGGTGGCGTGCGCCAGATCGATGGCGGCGGCGCCGTAGAGCGCCTTTTCCAGATCCACGAACCAAGCCTTGCCGCCGCCGTCGACGAGGAAGTTGCCCGGGTGGGTGTCGGTGCCGACGAGGGCGAGGGGCGGGCGCGCCCGGCCGGAGCGCCGCGCCTCGGCGCGGGCCCAATCCAACTCCGCCTCGATGGCCTCGCGGCTTTGTGGCGCCAGCTCCGCCCCGGGCAGAAACGCGGCCTGCTCCTCGATCACGGCGAGGGTGGCGGCGAAGGGGTCGTCGTGGACCAGCAGGGGCGAGCACTCCGCCGGCACGGCCAGGGCGTGCAGGGCCGCCAGGGCGGCGGCAATGGCGCCCATGTCGTCTGGCAGGCGCGGTGGCCGTCCGGCGACATGGTCCACCACCAGCGCCCCCATGGGCAGGCCCTCGGCGACGGGCATGGTGGCGTGTAGGCGCGGCGTGTGCCGGCTTGCGGCGGCGCGCTCGAACGCCGCCGCCTCGTAGGCCAGCGCCGCCGCGGGCGTCAGGCCCCATTGGTGGAAGCGCGCCACGCGGACCACCAGGTCGCGCCCGGCCAGGCGCCAATGGTCGTGGGAGACGCCCTTGGCTTCCAGGCGCACCAGGCCGGCGGGCGCCAGGCCGGCGAGCCCGGGCAGGCCTGCGAGAGCGGCGGCGAGCGCCGTCAACTTGTAGGACGTGGTCATCGTCGGCGGCAGGCTGTGGCGCGACGACGCGCGGGTCAAGGGCCGGTGGCGATCCCGGCCGCCGGGATGGCCTGCTACGATCGCCCGGTCAGGGGAGAGGGCACGAGCGCGTCGCTGACGGCCGCGCGCCGATCAGGGCGTGACTATTGAGTCGCCTTGAGCAGGAAGGCGATCAGGTCTTCGCGGTCCTGCGCCTTCTTCAGGCCGGGGAAGGCCATCTTCGTTCCGGCGACGTGTTTCCTTGGATTGAAGAGGAATTCGTCCAGCGACTCGGGCGTCCAAGTGATGCCCGACTCCTTCATCGCCTTGGAGAACCTGAAGCCATCGAACGTCCCCGCCTGTCGTCCGAAAATGCTGGCCAGGCTTGGCCCCGGCTTCTTCTTGTTACCCTCCAGCACGTGGCATATGGCGCATTTCTTGAATACGCGCTCGCCCTTGGCGGGATCGGCCTCGGCCAGCGCCGGCGTGGCCGCAAGCGCGACCATGCCCGACAGGATTACGGTGGCCAGTGTCAGTCGTCGCATGGCGGTCGAGCCTCCTTCGGGTACCGGTCACTCGGTCTCGTTTGGCAGACAAAGATGAAGAATCGCTAAAGGCGCAAATTGCTTTGTAAATTCGCTGCTCAATAAGTATTTCTCTCATACTGTATTTGGTATTCGCTTGTAACGTGCGCCGCTAATTGAAAGTTGTCCGATACTTTCGGCGCGATGGACAGACCGGTATGAGCGCGCCGACGATTAGCTGCATGGCGTAGGGCGGGTAATATTTGGCGTCGGGCCGAGGGCTCGGTTGGCCAAGAAACGCGCGCCACGCCGTCCTATTACCCCTCTTCCTTCTCCATCAGCCGCGGCATGAGCTCGACGAAGTTGCACGGCATGTGGCGGTAGTCGAGCTGGTCCTTGAGGATCCCGTCCCAGCCGTCCTTGCACGCGCCCGGCGAGCCGGGCAGGGCGAACAAGTACGTGCCCTTGGCGATGCCGGCGGTCGCCCGCGACTGGATGGTGGAGGTGCCGATCTTGTCGTAGGAGAGCCAGCGGAAGGCCTCGCCGAAGCCGGGGATGTCCTTCTCGCACACCAGCGCGAAGGCCTCGGGTGTGACGTCGCGGCCGGTCAAGCCGGTGCCGCCGGTGGTGATCACCGCGTCGACGCCCTTGTCCTCGATCCAGGCGCGGAGCTGCGCCGCGATCAGCTCCATTTCGTCCTTGACGATGGCGCGCGCGGCGAGCCTGTGGCCGGCGGCCTCGAGCCGGCTCACGAGCAGGTCGCCGGAGGTGTCGTCGGCTGGCGTGCGGGTGTCGGAGACGGTCAGGACCGCGATATTTACCGGCAGGAACGGCCGCTTGTCGCTAATTCGCGACATGCTTCTCGGCCGCCCGGGTCGGCCGGTCGAGCCCGACATAGCGCGGCCAATCGCCGGCGACGATGGCGTCCAGGGTCGGCGCCGGCTGGTTCATGCGGTGGCGGTAGATCCACAGGTTCGCCAGCACGTGCTCGATGAACTGGCGTGTCTCGCGTGACGGCAGGCTCTCGATGAACAACAGCGCGTCGTCCCGATAGTCCACCCTGCGCTCCCACTGGCGAAGTTTTCCCGGACCCGCATTATAGGCGACCGTGAGCCGGAATAGATCCTGGCCGACGATCTTGCTGTTCAGCAGCTGGCTCACATATTTGAGCCCGAGATCCACATTCAGCGCCGGGTCGTACAGCCGGTCGCGCCGCGATCCGCGCAGGGAGCGCTGCCGGCCCACATAGCTCGCCGTGCGCGGCATGAGCTGCATCAGGCCGCGGGCGCCGGCGCGGCTCTTGGCGCGGGTGTTGAAGGCCGATTCCTGGCGAATGATGGCGTGCACCAGGGCCCGGTCGACGCCGTCGCGCTCTTCCGGCACCCAAGCGGTGGTGGGATAGAGCGCCGCCGGCGCCGGAGCCTCTGTGGCCCAGGCCAGCCTCAGGGTCAGGCCCGGCATGTTGTGGTGGCTGGCCAGGGCGAGCAGGGTGCCGATGAGCTTTGGCTGCGAGCGGGCCAGGTTGCGCAGCTCCGCCTCCGCGTCCGCCGCGCGCCCGACTTGCAGCAGGGCGACCGCCCGGCCGCCGAGTGCGGTCGCCGTGACTTCGCGCGCGTCTTCGTCGCCGAGCGCCGGCAGGGTCCAGTCGAATTCGAGGTCGAGGGCCAGGGCCCGGCGCGACAGCAGGCCGTAAAAGGTGCGCGGACGGGTGGCACCGATGGCCAGCCAGCCATTGATCTCTTGCGGCCGGCGGGCGACGAAGCTCGCCCGTGCCGCCCAGAAGGCACCCGCCGCGATGTCCCAGCCCGTGGCGTTGTCGGACTTGGCCAGGGCGCCGAAATGGTCGAGCGCCGCCGCCATGTCGCCCAGGCGCCATGCGGCGAGGCCGCCCCACCAGTGGGCCAGGGGCACCAGCTGCCCGGAGCGCATGGCGCGCCGGGCGAAATCGAGCGCGTTGTCGTCCTTGCCGGCGAAGTAGTAGCCGGCTGCGATGTCGGTGGCGAGGGCGTCGTACTCGGCGGTGGAGAACAGTCGCGCCGCCTCCTTGCCGCCCAAGATTTCCGCCGCCCCTGTGGGCCAGCCGCGGCGCGCGCGGCTGCGCACCTGCGCCCTGATGGAGCGGGCCCGGCGGCGCTGCGCCCTGGTCAGGCGCTTTCTCGGCAACGGCTTCGGCTCGTAGGTATCGACCGCCGCCAGTGGGTTGCCGCGGCCGCCATGGGCCACCGGCGCACGCGGCGCCCTGGATTTCCTCGGCTTGCGCGTGAGCGCCAGCTTGTAGATGCGCCGGGCCTGGGGATGGTCGGCGTATTTCCCCAGCCACGCCCGGAGCTCGGTGAATTTCGAGCGGTACTTGGTCGGGTGCAGGAATTTCTGCGCCAGCACATGGCCCATCAGGCTGGTATCGCCGAGCTGCCCGATCTCGTGCTCGGCGTCGTGCCAGTTTCCCGCCTCCTGCAGGGCGAAGATCTTCCGGTAGCGCTCGATGTCGCCGGCGTCGAGCGCGCCGGGCAGCTTCTCCAAGGCGACCGGAACGGCGGCACCGGGGCCGAGGGCGCCCAGCAGCGGCTGGTCCACCGCCTGCGCCGAGGGCGCCAGGGCAAGGAGCGCGACGGCAAGGAACGCGCGCATGGGCGCGGCACGACTGTACTTGAATGTTATCACAGTGGCGTTTCCTTCTCTACCAACGCCAAATACAACAAATCGCCATAGGATTGCAAGTCAAACGAATATGAACGTTTACCGTGCTTCACGCTTCTTTGCGACTGTTTCTAGATTTGGCTGAGAATGGTGGACTTATTACCGTAAAGTATTCATGACAACTCGTTAATTTTTGACTTAGCCGAGAGAAAATCTCTCCAGGCGTAGCGCTTGTGTGCCGGCTGGCGTAGCAGATAGGCGGGGTGATAGGTCGCCAGGCATGCGATCGGCGCCACCATGGTGGCGCTCTGATAGTCGAACCAGCGGCCGCGCAGCTTGGTAATCCCCTCGGCGCGGGCAAGCAGGGTCTTGGCCGAGGCGCCGCCGAGCAGGACCAGCACGCGCGGCGCCACCAGCTCGATGTGGCGCTCGACGAAGGGCAGGCAGGCGGCGACCTCGGGGCTGGTCGGCTGGCGGTTGCCGGGCGGACGCCAGAACAGGATGTTGGTGATGTAGGCGCTCGTGCGGTCGAAGCCGATATGGCCGAGCATCACGTCCAGCATGCGGCCGCTGACGCCGACGAAGGGCAGGCCCTCGCGGTCCTCGTCGCGGCCCGGGGCCTCGCCGATGAGCATCAGTGGCGCCGCCGGGTTGCCGTCGCCGAAAACCAGATTGGTGGCGGTGGATTTGAGCGCGCAACCCTCGAAACGCTCCAGGGCGGCGCGCAGGGCCGGCAGATCCGCGGCCGCCGCCGCAGCCTCGCGGGCCGTGGCGGCGGCGTCGCCGGCGGTGAGAAGGGGCGCGGCTGTCCGGCTCGGCGCATTGGCTGGCGCGGCAGCAGGCGCCGGCGCGCGACCGGCGGCGTAGCGGTCCACCGACGCCTCGGCGATCGCCTCGTCGGCGCCAGCCTCGAGCTGCCAGGCGAGCTG
>JAZFQY010000076.1:0-4286 GCA_036445355.1 Alphaproteobacteria bacterium | reverse complement strand
GTTGAGGGTCAGGTTCATGCGCGCCAGCTCACGCGCCAGGCCCTGGCGCGCCGGGTCGATGACGCTGCCGTCGGCGCGCTCGTTGAGCATCTCCTGGTAATGGCCATAAGTGCGCGCCGCGTCGTCGTGCAGGATTTCGAGTACCCGCGCCGCCTCCTCGCCGGCGAGCACCTGGCCGCGGCCCTGGCGGCTGACGCGCGACTGGGTGGCGAGCTGGTCCGGCGCGGGCAGGTAGAACTCGTCCTCGAGGATTGAGTAGCGGGCCGAGTACTCGTTCACGTTGGCGGTGCGGTGGCGGATCCATTGGCGGGCGACGAACACCGGCAGCATGATGTGGTACTTGATCTCGCACATCTCGAACGGCGTCGTGTGCCGGTGGCGCATGAGATAGCGGATCAGGCCGCGGTCCTCGCGCAGCTGCTTCGTGCCCTTGCCGTAGGAAACACGCGCCGCCTGCACGATGGCGTCGTCGTCGCCCATATAGTCGACCACGCGCACGAAGCCGCGGTCGAGCACGGGCAGCGGCTCGTAGAGGATCTCCTCCAGGTCCGGCACCGAGGGTCGCCGCGTCTGGGTCTGCGCGGCGCGCTGGGCCTCGATCTGAGCGCGCTCGTCGGCGCCGATGCGGTCGTCGCCGCTCTCCGCTTCCGGCGCCGCCGGCGGGTGCTCGGGCTTTGCGCTCATCGCCGTCATGATCGGTTAACCCTATACAGCAGCAGCCACGCCAGTGCGACATGCCGATTGGAGCAACGGCGCGAAAGTTGCCGCCGCTGGCCTCACGGACGACCGCCGCCGGACTTTCAATCTGCCGCCGCCAGGCCTATATTGAAGGCGTCGGGCTTGCCCGACTATGGCGATAAACGGCTTGCGCAATAACCGCTGCGGACCCGGGGGCAGTACCCGGCGCCTCCACCAGTTTCCGGCCCCAGGCGGCGCCCGATGCGGCGGCGCCCCGGCCGACCCCGACGGGGGCGAAATAGGCTCGACGCGCGTGTAAAGGCTTGCTTTTTGCCCGGCATGGTACCGCCGTTATCGGGCCGCTCTAAAATTGCCAACGACAACGAGTCGTTTGCTCTCGCTGCCTAATTAGTTAGGCAAGCGCGGTTCGGGGGGCACCGGGCAACAGAAGCCCCCCACTTCGCTGGCGAGCGCGCCGGGTGCGCCCGACGCGGTCGTGGAACCCCCATTCAGGGCCTGACTGCAACCATGAGCGACGACGTCCTGCGTTACGACCGTCTGGTCGAAAACGCCCTGCGCGAGGTGATCCGACAAGCCCTCAGCACCGTCGCCGCCGACGGCCTTCCGGGGGCGCATCATTTCTACATCACCTTTCGGACGTCGGCGCCGGGCGTAGAGTTGGCCGAGCGCCTGCGCACCGAGCACCCGCAGGACATGACCATCGTCCTCCAGCACAAGTTCTGGGACCTGGTGGTCGAGGAGGACCAATTCGCCGTCACTTTGAGCTTCGGCGGCAATCAGGAACGCATGGTGGTGCCCTATGAGGCGCTCACGGCCTTCGTCGATCCGTCCGTCAAGTTCGGACTGCAGTTCCAGGCGTCACGCGGCGAGGCGACATCCGCGACCGACGCCGTGGGTGCCGCCGGGGCGAGCCTGCCGACGCAGATCATTCAGGAGCAGGACCAGGCGGCCGGGGCGCCCGCCGAGGTCGTCAACCTCGACAGCTTCCGCAAGAAATAGTCGGGCCGCGCACGCCGCATGGCCGGCGAGCCTGGCGCACGATTGGCGCCGGCTTGCTGCCAAGGTGTCGGGGAAAATTGTCTTCGCCCGAAGCGGCGACGATCATGTCGCCACGTTAAGAGTCTGGCCGTCGGGCGCGCCGCGCCTTATATTGGGCGCAGTGACGGAGATGACCAAGCGCGACGAATTCGTCGACCACGTGCTCGACATGCTGACGACGCTCGGCGCCGTGCGCGCACGCGCGATGTTCGGAGGCTGGGGCGTCTATCTGGACGACGTAATGTTCGGCCTGATCGCCGGCGATACGTTGTACTTCAAGGTCGACAACTCCAACCGCGGCGAGTTCGAGGCCGCCGGTTCGTCCCCCTTCGTCTATACCGGCAAGAACCGGCCGATCACCATGTCCTACTACGAGGCGCCGGTCGACGCGCTGGAGGACCGTGATGCGCTGCAGGCCCTGGCGCGTGGCGCTGTCGCCGCGGCGCTGCGCGCTCGCAGTCCCGACGCGTCGTCCGGGCGCAAGCGCCGGGCGCGACGGTAATCGGCACGAACGCCATTGCGTCCCGAGGACGCGATGCATCCAGGCATACGAGGCTGCCATGACGACGACGGCGAAAACCCGCATCGAAAGCGACAGCATGGGCGAAGTCAGGGTCCCCGCCGAGTGCTACTGGGGTGCCCAGACTCAGCGCAGCCTGGAGAACTTCCCGATCGGCGGCGAGCGCATGCCGGCGGCCCTGATCCGCGCCCTGGGGGTGCAGAAGCAGGCCGCCGCCCGCGCCAACCGAACGCTGGGCGAGCTCGATGACGAGCGGGCCGCGGCCATCGACGGCGTCGCCCAGGAGGTCATCGACGGCAGGCTCGACGACCACTTCCCGCTGGTCGTCTGGCAGACCGGCTCCGGCACCCAGACCAACATGAACATGAACGAGGTCATCGCCAACCGCGCCAACGAGCGCCTGGGCCGGCCACTGGGCTCCAAGGACCCGGTGCATCCCAACGACCACGTCAACCGCGGCCAGTCCTCGAACGATACCTTTCCCACCGCCATGCACATCGCCGCCGTGATGGAGATCGAGGACCGCCTGCTGCCGGGGCTCGCGCGCTTGGCCGACGCCCTCGCCGCCAAGGAGGAGGCATTCGCCGACGTGATCAAGATCGGGCGCACCCACACCCAGGACGCCACACCCTTGACCCTGGGTCAGGAGTTCTCCGGCTATGCGGCGCAAGCGGCGGCGGCGCGCGACGGTTTGCGGGCGTCGCTGCCGGCGCTCTACGAGCTGGCCCAGGGCGGCACCGCCGTCGGCACCGGCCTCAATGCCAAGGCGGGCTTCGCCGAGGCCTTCGCCGAGGAGGTGGCGAAGATCACCGGCAAGCCCTTCGTCACCATGGCCAACAAATTCGCCGGCCTGGCCGCCCACGACGCCCTCATCGCCGCCTCCGGCACCATGAACACGGCCGCTGCGGCCTTGATGAAGATCGCCAACGACATTCGCTTCCTCGCCTCCGGCCCGCGCTGCGGCATCGGCGAGCTCAAACTGCCGGCGAACGAGCCCGGCTCCTCGATCATGCCCGGCAAGGTCAACCCGACCCAGGCCGAGGCCCTGACCATGGCGGCGGCGCAGGTGATGGGCAACCACGTCGCGGTCACCATCGCCGGCATGAGCGGCCATTTCGAGCTCAACGTCTTCAAGCCGGTGATCATCCTCAACGTCCTGCAGTCGGCGGCACTGTTGGGCGATGCGTCCGCAAGCTTCGCCGAGCGCTGCGTCGAGGGCATCGAGGCCGACCGCGCGCGCATCGAGGAACTGATGCAGCAGTCGCTGATGCTGGTGACGGCGCTTAACCCCCATATCGGTTACGACAACGCCGCCAAGGTGGCAAAGAAGGCTCTCGCCGAGGGCACGACACTGAAGGAGGCCGCGGTCGCGCTCGGCCTGGCGAGCGCCGAGGAATTCGACCGATGGGTGCGGCCCGAGGACATGCTGGGTCCCCGCGCCTAGATCAACATCTTGTAGGATTGCAGGCCGCCGACGTCGGCCCCATGGTTCGACAGGCTCACCATGAGGGCCTGAGCCTGTCGAAGGGCGAGGCCCGTGGCCTGAGGCAACATCGGTGAGCGGCAAGCCCGTCAAGCGCTCGGTCATCATCGCCGGCCACCGCACCAGCGTCTCCCTTGAGCGCGAGTTCTGGGACGAGCTGCGGCGCCTCGCCCGCGACGACGGGGTGTCGGTCAACGAGCTGGTGACGCGCATCGACCGCGAACGCACGAGCGGCCTGTCCAGCGCCATCCGGGTTAACGTGCTCGCACGCCTGCGTGCGGCGGCGCGCTGAGCCAGCGCAAGCACTCTCGAACGTTCAATCGAGTTGTCCAGGGGTCGCTTCTCCTTGGGAAGCGGTCAACCAAGGTAAGGTCGCCCAGCTTCGCCCTTTGACCTAATGGCGAAAGTGAGAAAGTTCCTCGAGACCGACAGCGATTGACGTGACCGATTTGCAGCACGTGTCGTTGACCGCTATGTCTGCTCTCTTGTTATGTGCAAGCGCGTCGTCGTGCACGACTGTCAGCCATATGATGTACAATAACGCCA
>JAZFQY010000075.1:0-7992 GCA_036445355.1 Alphaproteobacteria bacterium | reverse complement strand
GGACGGCGACTCGGCGCTGCTGATCGCCCACACCGTCGGCGGAAAGAACCTGGCCGGCTTAGTGCCCAGCCTGGTAGAACTCGACGAGCGCCTGGCGGCGGGCGAGAGCCCCGGCCTACACACCCTTTATGTCTCGCCCTTGAAGGCGCTGGCGGTGGACGTACACCGCAATCTGGAGCAGCCCATCGCCGAGATGGGCCTGCCCATCAACGCCGAAACCCGCACCGGCGACACGCCGACATCGAAGCGCCAGCGGCAGCGGCGGCGCCCGCCGCACCTGCTGATGACGACGCCGGAGAGTCTGTCCCTGCTCCTGTCCTACGCCGACGCCGGCCGGATGTTCGCCGACTTGCAAGTGGTGATCGTCGACGAGCTGCACGCGCTGGAGACCAACAAGCGCGGCGACATGCTCGCCCTCGGCCTCGCCCGCCTCGCCACCCTGGCGCCGAACTGCCGGCGCATCGGCTTGAGCGCCACCGTCGCCGAGCCAGCGCGACTGCAAGACTGGCTCTCCTTTGGCGGCGACGTGCGCCGCATCACCGGCGGCGAGGGTGCCAGGCCCCAGGCCTCGATCCTCCTGCCCGGCACCGAGATCCCGTGGTCGGGCCACATGGCGGTGCATGCGGTGCCGGCAATCTACGAACTGATCAGGGACGCCGGCACCACACTCGTCTTCGTCAACACCCGCGCCCAGGCCGAGATCATCTTCCAGGAGCTGTGGCACCTGAACGACGACCATCTGTCCATCGCCGTGCATCACGGCAGCCTGTCGGCGGAGCAGCGGCGCAAGGTCGAGGCGGCAATGGCGGCCGGACGGCTCAAGGCCGTAGTCGCCACCTCCTCCCTCGATCTCGGCGTCGATTGGGGGGCGGTAGATCTGGTGGTGCAGGTTGGCGCGCCCAAGGGGGTGACGCGCCTTTTGCAACGCATCGGCCGCTCCAACCATCGCCTCGACCGGCCGAGCCGCGCCGTGCTGGTGCCGGCCAACCGCTTCGAGTTCCTGGAGTGCCGGGCGGCGCTTGACGCCATCGCCGCCGGCACCCTCGACGGCGAGGCGCCGCGCCCCGGCGGCCTCGACGTGCTCGCCCAGCACATGCTGGGCATGGCCTGCTCCGCGCCCTTCGATGCCGACGTCCTCTATGAAGAGGTGCGCCGCGCCCAGCCCTACGCCGAGCTCAGCCGCTTCGACTTCGACGAGGTGCTGAGCTTCGTCGCCACCGGCGGCTACGCGCTCGGCAACTACGAGAAGTACCGGCGACTGGCGCGCGACGATGACGGGCGATATCGCGCCGCCAGCGCCGCCGACGTGCGCCGCTACCGCATGAATGTGGGCACCATCGTCGAGGCGCCGACCCTGCGCGTGCGCCTCCGGCGCGGCCGCTTCCTGGGCGAGGTGGAGGAGTATTTCGTCCAGGGTCTGACCGAGGGCGACACCTTCGTCTTCGCCGGGCAGATTCTGCGCTTCGAGGGCGTGCGTGAGACCGTCGTCGAGACGACCCCGGCCGCGGGGGACGCGCCCATGGTGCCGGCCTATGCCGGCGGCCGCCTGCCGCTCTCTACTCATCTCGCCGACCGGGTGCGGGGCATGCTGCAAGACCGGCGCGCCTGGGACGGGATGCCGCCCGCGGTGGCCGAGTGGCTGCGGCTGCAGCGCCGGCGCTCGCTCCTACCCGACCGCGGCGGGCTTCTGGTGGAGACCTTCCCGCGCGGGCAGAAGAACTATCTGGTCGCCTATTGCTTCGAGGGCCGCAACGCTCACCAGACCCTGGGCATGCTGCTGACGCGGCGCATGGAGCGCGCCGGGCTCGGCCCGCTCGGCTTCGTCGCCACCGACTATGTGCTCGCCACCTGGAGCCTGCGCGAGCCCACCGACGTGGCGGCGCTGTTCGCCCAGGACATGCTCGGCGACGATCTGGAGGAATGGATGGCCGAGTCGACCATGCTCAAGCGCACCTTCCGCAAGGTCGCGGTCATCGCCGGCCTGATCGAGCGCCGCTATCCCGGCCAGGAGAAGACGCGGCGCCAGGTCACGGTCAGCTCCGATTTGATCTACGACGTGTTGCGCCAGCACGAACCCAACCACGTGCTGTTGCGCGCAACCCGCGCCGACGCCGGCTCGGGCCTCACCGACATCCGCCGCCTGGCCGGCATGCTGGCGCGGGTCGAGGGTCGCATCCGCCACCGGCGGCTCGGCCGCATTTCGCCACTGGCGGTGCCCGTGCTATTGGAGATCGGTCGCGAGTCAGTGTTCGGTGCGGCGATCGACGAGTTGCTGGCGGACGAGGCCCAGGACCTGATCGCCGAGGCGATGGAGGTAGGCGAGGCGATGGAGCTGCCATTGTGAGCGGGCGCCGGGTCGCGCTCTTTGATTCGCGGTTGCGCGCGCCGTGAGCGTCGCGCGCTTCACACTTGGCGGGGCGCGGCTCGTCGCCGATCCAGCCGGCGCCCTACTCTGGCCGGCGCAGCGCCTGCTCGCGGTCGCCGACCTGCATCTGGAAAAGGGCTCCGGCCATGCCGCGCGTGGCGGTGGGCTCCTGCCCCCCTACGACAGCCGCGCCACCCTCGAGCGCCTCGCCGCCCTCCTGCGCCGGTACCGGCCCCGGACCGTTCTCTGCCTCGGCGACAGCCTCGACGACGGAGACGCCCACCACCGCCTCGATGCGGCGGACGCGGCGCGGCTGGCGCGCATGGCCGCCGGCCGGGACTGGATATGGATCGCCGGTAACCACGACCCGGCGCCGCCCCCGGGTCTGGGTGGCCGGGTGGCGGCGGCGCTGCGGCTGGGGCCGCTGGTCTTCCGGCATGAGGCCGCGACGGGCGGGCCAATGGCGTCCGGCGAAGTGTCCGGCCATTTCCACCCGAAGGCGGCGGTCAACCTGCGCGCCCGGCGGTTCACCGGCAAGTGTTTCGTCACCGACGGGCGGCGGCTGATCCTGCCCGCCTTCGGCGCCTACACCGGCGGGCTCGACGTGCGCGATCCGGCCATCGACGGGCTGCTCGAGGGCAATTACCGGGTTTATGTCGCCGGCCAGGACCGGATCTACTCGTTCACGCGGGGTCAGTTGCGGGCGCCGTTGAAGGCACTTTCCGGCGACGGTCTGAACGCCGCGTGAGGAGCGCCGGCGCCGCGCGCCGCGACATCCACGCCGATCCCTTCGAGCTGCGCGAGCCATGGCGCACGCCGCGCGACCAACGGCGCCATATGAATCCTACTGCGCCGTCTCGCCCAGGCAGTCCGCCAGCGCCGTCCCCAGCCGGCGCATGAGCGTGAAGTAGAGCGCCGCGCCCGGCGCCAGGTCCGCCCCCAGGGCGTCCAGCTCCGCCAGGCGCGCGCCGGTATCCTCGACCACCGTCGCCGCCAGCGCCGGCGAGAGCTGGGGCTCGGTGAAGACGCAGCGCGCCCCGGTCGCTGCGATGCGTGCGCGGACCTCCATCAGGCGCCTTGCTCCCGGACGGCGCTCCGGATCGACGGCGACGGCCGCCACCTCGTTCAGCCCGTAGGCGGCCACGAAATACCGGTAGGCGTCGTGGAAGACCACGAACGGACGCCCGGCGACCGGCGCCAGCCGGGCGCGCAGCTCCGCGTCGAGCGCCTGCAGGCGTACGGCAAGATCGGCGCCGTTGGCGGTGTAGGACGCGGCATTCTCCGGGTCGCGCTCGGCCAAGGCGCGGGCCGCGGCGGCGGCTATGGCACCGGCATTTGCGGTACTGAGCCAGACATGGGCGTCGGCGGCGGCGCCGGGCGGGTGTGTCAGTTCCGGCAGGGCGCCGAGGCGCACGACCCGCGCCCGGCCGGCCAGGGAGGCGAGCGGCCGTTCGAGAAACGCCTCCAGCTCGGGGCCGAGCCAGAAGACGATGTCGGCGTCGGCCAGGGCCCGGGCGCCGGATGGCCGTAAGCTATGTCCGTGGGGAGACGCGGCGCCCGACAGCAACAGGGTCGGTGCGCCGACACCCTCCATGACGCCGGCGACCAGGGAATGCAGGGGCTTGATGCTGACCACGACCTTGGGCGCCGCGGCGGCGGCCTGGGCCAGCATGACCGGCGCGATCGCCAGCATGGCCGCCACGCGCCGGATTGGCGTCACCGCCGGACCGCATCTCGAAGCAATCATCTGGGCACCATCCACGAAAGCCTTGCAGCAATTTTGTTATAATATAACATAACACTCATCCGCCCAAGCGGGTCGTCTCGACCCAGGACATCGGGTGTAGGAGCCATGACCAGATCCGGCTCACCGCCGGGCGCCGACCACGATCACCGGCTGTGCGTCGAGGCCGCGATCGCCGACGCCCAGGCCATCTGCGCCGCCCGCGGCGGCCGCCTGACCGCTCTCCGGCGGCGGGTGCTGGAGCTGGTATGGGCGAGCCACCGGCCGGTGGGTGCCTACGCCATCCTCGACGCCCTCGACCGGCGAGGCGGGGCCGGCGCGCCACCCACCGTCTACCGGGCGCTCGAGTTCCTTCTCGCCCACGGCCTCATCCACCGGATCGAGTCCCTGAACGCCTATGTCGGATGCAGCCGGCCGGGGCACCGCAATGCCGGGCAGTTCCTGATCTGCTTGGACTGCGGCAACGCCGCAGAACTCGACGGCGGCAGCGTCGCTGCGGCGGTGGTCGCCGAGGCGACCCGGCTGGGCTTCGCGGTGGAGCGCCAGACGGTGGAGGTGAGCGGCTTGTGTGCCGACTGCACCGTCGACCCGGAGGCCGCCGATGTCGGGTGACGCCCTGCTGCGCCTGGCCGGCGTCAGCGTGCGCCTGGCGGGTCAGCTCGTGCTCGACCGCGTCGACCTCGCCGTCGCGCCCGGCCGGGTGGTGATCCTCATCGGCCCCAACGGTGCCGGCAAGACCACCCTGTTGCGGGTCGCCCTGGGGCTGCTCGCGGCCGAGGCGGGCACCGTCTCCTGCCGGCCGGGGGCGACCATCGCTTACATGCCCCAACACATTGCAATCGAGGACACATTACCGCTTACGGTTGACCGTTTCTTGATGTTGGCGGGGCGGGCGTCTCGCGAGCGGCGCGCGGTGGTGCTCGGGGAGGTGGGCGCCGCCCATCTCCGCGCCCATCCGGTGCAGGCAGTCTCCGGCGGCGAGATGCAGCGCGTGCTGCTGGCGCGGGCGCTGCTGCGCGACCCGGATCTGCTGGTACTCGACGAGCCGGCGCAGAACGTCGACGTCACCGGCCAGTCGGAGATCTACGACCTCATCAATCGCATCCGCGGCCAGCGCGGCTGCGGCGTCCTGATGGTGAGCCACGACCTCAACCTGGTGATGGCGGCGGCCGACACCGTGGTCTGCCTCAACCACCATGTCTGCTGCACCGGCCGGCCCGAGGACATCGGCGCCAACGCCGAGTTTCAGGCGCTCTTCCCCGGCCGCGCCGGGCTCGCCCTGGCGCCCTACGCCCACGACCATGACCACACCCATGCACCCTCGGGCGAGGTGGTAGCGCCCATGGGGCGGCCCAAGACGGAGCTGGAGACCCTGGATCGTGCCTGATTTCCTGCTTCGCGCCTTCCTCGCCGGCCTCGGCGTCGCCCTCGTGGCCGGGCCCCTGGGGTCATTCGTGGTCTGGCGCCGCATGGCCTATTTCGGCGACACCCTGGCCCACGCCGCCCTGCTGGGGGTGGCGCTGGGGGTGCTCGCCGGCGTTAACGTGACCCTCGGCATCATTGCCGCCTGCCTGGTCACCGCCCTGCTCCTGCTCGGCCTGCAGCGCCAGCGTCTGCTCGCCAGTGACACCCTCCTGGGCCTGCTCGCCCATGGCAGCCTCAGCCTCGGCCTGGTGGCGCTGGCGTTCCTCGAGACCGTGCGCATCGACCTCATGGGCTACCTGTTCGGCGACGTGCTTGCGGTGACGGCGGCCGACCTGGCCTGGATCTACGGCGGCGGCGGCGTGGCGCTTGTAATACTGGCGGCGATCTGGCGGCCGCTTCTGGCGGTCACGGTGCACGAGGAGCTGGCGCGGGTGGAGGGGGTGAACGTGACCGCGGTGCATATGGCCTTCATGGTGCTGATCGCGCTGGTCATCGCCGTGGCGCTGAAGATCGTGGGGATCCTGCTGATCACCTCGCTGCTGATCATCCCGGCGGCGGCGGCACGCCGCTTTGCCGCGACGCCGGAGCAGATGGCGGTCCTGGCGGCCGCGTTCGGGGTGCTGGCGGTAGCGGGCGGCCTGTTGGCGTCGCTGCATTGGGACACGCCGTCCGGTCCGTCGATCGTCGTCGCCGCGGTGGCGCTGTTCGCCCTCGCCCTGCCCTGGCGCCGGCGGGCGGCGCGCCCGTGAGGATGCGGCGATGAGCGCGCCGGGCGACAATTCGGCCGAGGCGGGCGAGCGCCTGCCGATCACGGTCCTGACGGGCTTTCTCGGCAGCGGCAAGACGACCCTCCTGCGCCATCTGCTGGGTCAGGTCGGGCTCGCCAACACCGCCGTCATCATCAACGAGTTCGGCGAGATCGGCCTCGACCACGCCCTCGTCGAGTCCTCGAACGAGGACATGGTGATGATGGCGAGCGGCTGTCTGTGCTGCACCATCCGCGGCGATCTGGCCAACACCCTGCGCGATCTCCACATGAAACGGGTGCGCGGCGAGGTGCCGGCCTTCGAGCGGGTGATGATCGAGACCACCGGCCTCGCCGACCCGGCGCCGGTGATCCACACCCTGATGAGCGACCCGCTGGTGTCGGCATATTTCCGCCTCGACGGCATCGTCACCACCGTCGACGCGGTCAACGGCGCGGGCCAGCTCGACGAGCAGTATGAGAGCGTCAAGCAGGCGGCCGTCGCCGACCGCATCGTCGTCACCAAGACCGATCTGGCGCCGGCAGAGACCGTGGACCGGCTTGCCACGCGGCTGCGGGCGCTCAATCCGGCGGCGCCGATCATGCACGCCGTCCATGGCGCGCTGGCGCCGGAGGCGGTGCTCGACGCCGGGCTCTACAATCCCGCCACCAAGGCCGTCGACGTGGAACGCTGGCTCAAGGAGGAGGCCTACGCCGAGGCGCACGACAACCACGCCCACGACGTCAACCGCCATGACGCGCGCATCCGCGCCTTCTGCCTCATCCACGATGAGCCCATCGCCTGGGCGGCGCTTTCCGACTGGATCGAGGTCATGACCAGTTTCCGCGGGCCTGACCTCTTGCGCCTCAAAGGCGTGGTCAATGTGCGCGACATCGGCAAGCCGGTGGCGATCCACGGCGTCCAGCATGTCTTCCACCCGCCGGTGGTGCTCGAGGACTGGCCCGACGCCGACCGGCGCACGCGCATCGTGCTCATCACCCGCGACATGCCGAAGGAAGTGGTGGAGGGCATGTTCCGCTCCTTCATCGAGGCGGTGGAGCGGGGCGTCACGGTGAACCGTTAGCGGCGCTCGGTGCCGGCGCACCAAGGGGCCCGGGCCCCGCCGTCATAGGGCCGGGCCAGACCCGCCTCCAGCAGTGCCGCGCCCAGGTCGGTGCCGTCGGCGACGACGACGCGGGCCACCACGCGGCCGGCATATTTGCCGTTGCGCACCTCGCGCAGTGTGACGCGCGCCGGGCCGTCGTCGCCACTCAGCAGCCGCTGCACGAGCGCCTCGGCGCGGGCCGCCAGGGCCCGCTCATGGGCGCACGCCCCCCTCCTCTCCGGCGCGTCGACACCGGCCAAACGCAGGCGCACGGTCACGTCCTGGCCGAGCCAGATGCGGGCGCGCACCTCCAGGGTATCGCCGTCCAGCACCCGCAGCACCTGCGCCGGGATCGGGCCGGGCAGAATGTCGCGCGCCGGCGCCGGCGCCAGCCAGAGACCAAACAGCGCGATCGCGACCATGGCAAGACGTGCCGCTCCGCACCGGTAGTGCTCGTGCATGGTATGTTTACGTCCTAAGTGCCGCCTATGCGCGAATCGGGAAAATATATTACCATCAAAACAAGAACATTCATAGAACAAAAGTAGGGTCGAACGCGAACCGCCGAGTCGTTTTTCTGGTTTCGTAGCCCCCGAAGCGGCCCCGA
>JAZFQY010000074.1:0-2828 GCA_036445355.1 Alphaproteobacteria bacterium | reverse complement strand
CTTGCACGTCGACCGCGCGCGTGTTGCCGATGAGCTGGGAGCGGCGCGTCAGGTCCTCGCGGCTGATCGGCCGCCCGGCGCTGGCGGCGAGGGCCTGCAACAGCCGCGCCTCCGAAGTGGTCAGCCGCACCGGCGCCGATCCGCGCGCCAGCTCCTGGCGCCTGAGGTCGAAGCTAAACTCGCCCAGTTTGATCTCGCCGACGGCGAGGTCCGGCGGCGGCACCCGGCGCAGGATCGCGCGGATGCGCGCCAGCAGCTCGCGCGGCTCGAAGGGCTTCGCCAGATAGTCGTCCGCGCCGCGCTCCAGCCCGTCGATGCGGTTCTCCGGTTCGCCCATGGCCGTCAGCAGGAGGATCGGCACCGACCCGTCGCGGCGCAGCGCCTCCGTCAGCGCGAGGCCGGATTCGCCCGGCATCATCACGTCGAGGACGATGAGGTCGAAGGCGAAGCCCTGCATCCGCGCCCGCGCCTCTGACGCCGTCGCCGCCGTGGTCACGCGGAAGTCGCTTTCGGCCAAGAATTGGCGCAGCAGCCTGCGCAGCCGCGTGTCGTCGTCGACCACCAGAATGTGCGGCAACTCGCCGGTCATGGCGCCAGTATACCGCTTTGGGTGCGCCGTGCCACAGCGCCTAGAAGACCGTGAACAGCGCCGCCGGCCAGGAGAAGCCTTCATTCACCAGCACCGGGTCGCCCGGTCAACTGTGCCATGATGCCCGCGCTCCTGAGAGGGAGCTTCATGGCCTAGGCCTCGTCAGCCTGTCCCCAATGCCCGGCTGGCGGGGCCTTTTTTGTGCCGCTTGACCACACCTCGTGCACGGGGCGCAAAAAGGCCGCACCACCTGCAGCGATGCGGCCCCCGCCCATTGCTGGGCGGTAGGGCGCCGCGCGGCTGCTGGCGCCCATATGGCGATGTTGCCGCAACTTCGCTAACGAGAGATTGCTGGGCCCCGAGAGGCCGCCGGCTAGACCATTCCTCCCTGACCTTGGCGCCGCTCCGGCGGGGCTTTCTTTTCGCCTCGGGGTGCGCTCTCATGTCGACCCAGTAGCCCGATGTGGAGGCGTTCGTGGCAAATCGTGCGGCGTTCGTGGCATTGGCCCTGGTGCTCGTCGGTTGCACCAGCGGTGGCACCTTTGGGTGGCTGGAGCAATACGGCACCGATTTTGAATCGGCCTTCGATTACGGCGCAGGCGGCCGCGACTTCTCAACCGTCGTCGTGGGCAACCCGTTCGGCGGCGATGCCGCCGTGTTCGGCCGATCGGTGGCATCAACTCTGACTGCGCGCAATACCTTCCAGCCCATCAACTTCACCACCGACCCAGGGCCGAGCGCACGCCTGCAGTACCGACTGGTGTTGCTGTTCAACAGCGAGCGCGGCGGGTGCCGAGATCGCCGGCGAGTACAGGTCGAACGATGCCGTTATGTTGTCGGGCAACTACACGTTGACCGAGGCGACCCCCGAGGGCGGTGACGATCAGCTCATCCGTCGTCCGCGCCACCAGGGAAGTGTCCGGCTCACAGTACGCCCGCTCGAGGGCCTGCGTTTCTGGAGCGAGGTGCGCGCCAAGGGGGAGAGCTTCGACAACGGTGTCAACGGGCGCCAGCGTCTCGAGGGCTTCGCGATCGTCAACCTGGCGGTCGATTATCAGCTACTCGAGGCCTTGCTGGTTCGCGCCCGTATCGACAATCTCTTCGACACCGCCTACGAAGAGGTTCTCGGCTTCGGCACCGTGGGCCTCAGCGGGTACTTCGGTGTCACCCTCGCCTTGTCCCGGTAGCGGCGGCCGGCGCTGGAAGGGCGCCCGCGCCGTGGTGCAAAAGGAGACAACATGGCCCGATTGAGCAAGCTGTACACGCGCACCGGCGACGACGGCGCAACGCGCCTGGGCGCCGGTACCAAGGTGGCGAAAGACTCGCCGCGGGTCGAGGCGTACGGCACTGTCGATGAGCTCAGCTCGTGCATCGGCCAGGCTCTTGCCGTCGGCGTGTGCGAGCGGTTGAGCACCGAGTTGACCGCCATCCAGAACCAACTGTTCGATCTCGGCGGCGACCTGGCCACGCCCGAGAGCGAGAACCCCGAGTTCGACGTGCCGCGTATCGCGGCGCGGCACGTCGACGCACTCGAGGGGCTGATCGATGAGCTGACCGAGGTCGTCGGGCCGCTCGAGAACTTCATCCTGCCGGGTGGCTCGCCCGGCGCGGCGGCTCTTCACGCGGCGCGAACCGTCTGTCGCCGGGCGGAGCGACGTGTCGTCTCGCTGGCCCGCGAGGAGGACGTCGGCGACCAGATCGTGCCGTACCTGAACCGTCTCTCCGACGCGCTGTTCGCGATGGCGCGTTTCGAGAACCGGGAAGGCGGCGTAGACGAGCCGTTGTGGCAGCCGGGGCATTAGCCCGGATATCTCAACGGGTCACGGCTGCGCGAGCGCGATGGCGATGATTGTCTTTTCCTGACTTGTAGTGACTAATTTCTACTAAGTCTAGCTACAAGTGATTTTTTTGTCTTTAGAAGGCACAAAAAACGACTTACCCTTGTCGGGAGTGCTGACTAGCCCGGACTTCTCAACGGGTGGCGTAGCGAGCGAGTGTGAGGGCGTGTGAAGACAAGGCGCTCGCCGATTCGGGCGCGGAGGCGTACGGAACAGTACGCTGAGCACCCGAGGCGACCGCAGCGCAGTACTCGCGCGCCATCGCGCTCGCTCGCTACGCCACCCGTTGAGGAGTCTGGGCTAGGAACGGTCCTCTCGACGGTTGATGTATGCTGAGGGGAACTGCGGTTTCTTGTGCCAGAAGGTGGGCCCTGATGGGCGAGGGTAGAGGAAAACTCGAA
>JAZFQY010000073.1:0-7943 GCA_036445355.1 Alphaproteobacteria bacterium | reverse complement strand
CGGTGCTCGTCTTTCCTTCGTTGACGGGCGCCACCCGGTTGGAGACGATGACAAGTCGGCTCAAAAGGCCTCCTCCCAGTTGCGGCTGAGGCGCATGGCGCTGCTGATCAACCCGACCATCGAATAGGTCTGCGGAAAATTGCCCCACAACTCCCCGGTCTCGGGGGCCAGGTGCTCCGACAGCAGGCCGAGATGGTTGCGGTGCGCCAGCATGTTTTCGAACATGGCGCGAGCCTCTTCGCCGCGGCCGATCGCGGCAAGCGCGTCAATATACCAGAATGTGCAGATATTGAACGCATTCTCCGGCTCGCCGAAATCGTCGTTGGCGTAGCGGAAGACGTATAATCCGCGTTTGAGAGACTTGCCGATGGCCTCGATGGTGCCCAGGAAACGCGGATCGTCGGCGGTCGTGAAGCCGAGCTGGTTCATCAACAGCAGGGCGGCGTCCAGGTCCTCGCCGCCGAAGCTGTCGACGAACGTCCGGCGCCGGGCATTCCAGGCCTTGTCCCAGATCTCCTTGCGAATACGGTCGGCGGCGGTGCGCCAATGGCTCGCCTTGGCCTCCTGGCACAGGCGGGTCGCGATCTTTGCCAGGCGGTCGCAGGCGGCCCAGCACATCATGCTGGAGAAGGTGTGTACCTGCTGGGTTCGCCGTAGCTCCCACAGCCCGGCGTCGGGCTTGTCATAGAGGTCCACCGCCTTGGCGCCCAGTCGTTCCAGTCGCTCGAACAGCTCCGTCGAGCCGGCGCGCTCCAGGCGGCGGTCGAAGAAGATCTGTGTAATCGCCAGGATGACGGCGCCGTAGCTGTCGTTCTGGATCTGCTCGAAGGCCTGGTTGCCGACGCGCACCGGGCCCATGCCGCGGTAGCCTGCAAGCGACTCGATCTTTTTTTCCGGGATGCGCGCCTCGGCGGCGATGCCATAGACCGGCTGCAGGTTGCCGTCGGCGGCGCTGGCGATGACGTCGGTGATGTAATAGATGAACTGCTCCATCGTCTTGGTCGCGCCCAGCCGATTGAGGGCGTGGACGACGAAAAAGGCATCGCGCAACCAGCAGAAGCGGTAGTCCCAGTTGCGGCCGCTGTCCTTCGCCTCGGGGATCGAGGTGGTCAGCGCAGCGACGATGGCGCCCGTTTCCTCGAACGAGCACAACTTGAGCGTGATGGCGGCGCGGATGACCTCGTCCTGCCACTCGAAGGGGATGGACAGGTAGCGCGTCCATTCGCGCCAATAGTCGTGGGTGCTCTGGAAGAAGTCCTTCGAGGTGCGGTCGATGGAGGACGTCAGGCTTTCGTCCGGCCCCAGCATCAGGGTGAAGGGGCGCTCGGCGACGAACGGCAGTTCGTCGATGATGTAGACCGGCGGCGCGTCCGTGGTCAGGCGCATCGTTTGCCCGTCGCCGACGTAGCGGATGTGGTTGGAGCCGCGGGTGATCTCGGGGCGGCTGGCGCCGTAGCCGAACGTCGGCCGCAGGCGGACCCGGATACGCGGGTCACCGGCTTTGGGGCGGACGTAGCGCACCAGAAGCAGCGGTCGATAGAGGCGCTCGAACTGCTTGAACCGGGGGGCGAAGTCGGTGATCTCGACCGCGCCTCCATTCTTGTCATGCAGCACGGTGACCAGGATCGCCGTGTTTGGCAGGTAGCGCTGCTCCGAGTGGCTGAAATCCAAGAGCTCGATCTCGAAGATGCCGCGCTCGGCATTGGCGCCGACGGGGTCGAGCAGGCTGCAGAACACCGGGTCGCCGTCGAGGCGCGGAAAGCAGGCCCAAACCACCCGTGCCTTGCGATCGATCAGGGCCGAATAGGCGCCGTTGCCGATGACACCGAGATCGAGATTGCTCATTGCATCGTTCCCTCGCCGGGCGTCAACCAAGGCGCCGTGGCAACTCCGCCAGCCACTCGACCAGCTCGCCGACGCCGCCGCATTGCCAACGCGCGGCGGTCGCGGTCAGCCCGGGCGGCAGCGGACCGACACGGATCGACAGGCCGCCGAGGCGATTGACGGTGGCGAATCCCGCCTCGTCGGTGACGTCGTCGCCGGCGAAGACGGGGCGGCGGCCGCGGAACGGCGCCTCCGCCAGGAACGCCTCGATGGCCGTGCCCTTGTCGCTGCCGGGGGGTTTCACTTCAACCATCATCTTGCCCTCGATCAGGTCGAGGCGGCGCGCATCGGCGGCGCACAACCCCTCGACCAGGGCGCGGGCCTCGGGCTCGGCCTGCGGCGCGCCGCGGTAATGCAGGGCCAGGGTCAGTTCCTTGTCTTCCACCATTACGCCCGGATGCCGGGCGGCAAAGGCGGCGAAGGCCGTGCGCACGGCATCCAGCGCCGGCACACTGTTCATGGCCCGGATGACGGTGGAATCATTGCGCCGTTCCAGGCCATGCAGACCGGCCGCCGGCGGCGCGAAGGGCGAGAAGATGCGATCGATGTCGGCGATCAGCCGGCCGCTGTTTAGCGCCAGGGCGCCGTCGAGGGCGGCCATTGCCCCGGCAAGGGCTTCGCGCAGGCCCGTGGGGGAAACTGCCAGCTCGGGCCGGGCGGCGATGTCGAGCAGGGTTCCGTCGACATCGAGGAACAGGGCCCAGCGCCGGTCGGGTCGGGGCAGGCGGGAGCCGCGGCGCGGCGCCGCTGCGACCAGATTGGGTTGGCTCGCTCGGGCAGAGTGGTCCGTCACGCCGTGTGCACTGTCCTGGGGTCAAGGGAATCCGCCCCGCTGTCAGGGGCCGCTGTCGGGGAGCGAGTATTGGCGTCAAATCTTGCGAGAGTGCTAAAGGTTGGCCGCGTCAGCCGCAAGTCCCGGCCATCAATCGCGGCGTCCGGCGACGGCCTCGGCGAGCACGCAGAGGATCTCGAACATCATGGTCGCGGCGGCGAGCGCGGTGCCGCCGCTGGGGTCGAACGGCGGCGCGACCTCGACCACGTCGCCGCCTATCAGATCCATGCCGCGCAGGCCGCGGATCAGGCGCTGCGCCTCGCGCGTCGTCAGGCCGCCGGCCTCCGGCGTGCCGGTGCCGGGAGCGTAGACCGGGTCGAGCCCGTCGACGTCGAAGCTGACATAGGCCGGCCCGTCGCCGGCGACGCGCCAGGCCTCCTCGATGGTGGCTTCGGCGCCGAGCTCCTCGAACTCCTCCATGGTGACGACGCGCACGCCCTGCTCGTAGGCCCAGTCGAGTTCGTCGGCCTCGTGCAGGGAGCCGCGGATGCCGATCTGGATCACCCGCTCGGGGTCCAAGAGGCCCTCCTCGATGGCGCGCCGGAAGGGCGTGCCGTGGGTGTAGCGGCTGCCGCCGAAATAGCTGTCGGTGGTGTCCGAATGGGCGTCGATATGGACCATGCCCACGGCGCCTTCGGCGGCGACGGCGCGCAGGATCGGCAGCGTCGACAAATGGTCCCCGCCCGCCGCCAAGAGCGCCGTGCCGGCGTCGTGGATGCGGCGGGCGAAGGTCTCGATGCGCTCCAAAGAGACCTGGATATCGACCGGATTGACCGGCGCATCGCCCAGGTCGGCGCAGCGGCAGAGCACGAACGGGGCGATCTTGCTCACGTGGTGGACGCGCCGCATCAGCGTCGACATGTCGCGGATCTGGCGCGGGCCGTGGCGCGCCCCCGGACGGTTGGTGGTGCCGGTGTCGAAGGGCACGCCGATGATGCCGATGTCGATCTCGGCCGGATCGCTGATGTGCGGCAGGCGCATGAAGGTCGCCGGATCGGCGAACCGCGGCATGTCCGCCATTGCGGTGGGCTGGAAACGCTCGTCGGCCATCGGCGGCGGAGTATAGCCGAATGCGTGGCACGAAGAGCGACGATAAATCGACACTGGCCGCGCCCGCACCGACGGCGAGAATCGTCGGCGCAACGACGGCGCCGGATTGGTGGGCTCCCGTCTGCGCGCCCGCCGATTGCCACCGGCGCCGAACCCGCCGGCCTCGCGGCCGGCGGACGAAACCGCCGTCGGGCCAGATCAGGGTCCAAGCCCGGTTTGCTGAAGCTAGAACGCAGGAAACACGTATATGTGACTATGGTGGCTGGAATATTTGAGTTTAATTTGTCTTGCATGCCGATTCGGCCGCGGCTATAGTGCATGTCACGGAAGCGGCGATTCGCCGTGACCGTGTCTTAGGCGTTTCCTCCCCAAACTTGGGCCGCGCAAGGCGCGGCCCTTTTTTCGTCTATTTTTCAGTATGTTAGCTGTACGCGTCGGTGTACACCGTTACCCTGGCGGGGTGCCGTGCCCCGGCCCGAGGGCGCGCAGCATGAGCGCGGCGTCGATCCAGCGCCCGAACTCGAACCCCACCGCGCGCAGGAGGCCGGCCTCGCGGAAGCCCATGCGGGCATGGAAGCGGATCGAGGCGTCGTTGGCGCCGTCGCCGATTATCGCGAGCATCTGCGTGTAGCCGAGCGCGGTGCAGGTTTCGATCACGGCCGCAACCGGCGCCGTCGCCGCGCCCCGGCGCTCCAGGCCTGGCGCGACGTACACCTAGTCCTCCAAGGTGTATCGGTACGAGGTATGCGTACGGAGAGCGGGCTGGCATTGCCGGCGATCTCGCCCTCGCGCTCGGCGACCAGATGCGGCAGGCCGCCAGCGATGACCGAGTCACGCCGCCGGGCGAGCTCCGCCGCCTCCGGCGGCGCCTCGAACGAGGCCAGGGTGAGCGCGACGTAATGGGCGTAGATATGCTGGATCGCCGCCGGATCGGCGTCGTCGGAGCGCCGGCGCTCATGCGGCTTCGAGTTGGCCCGCCTCGAGGCCGCAGATCGCCGCCGCCAGGCGCTCCATATGGGCCGCCAGGGGGGCCATCCCGGGGCCGGGCTGGATACGGTCCTCGTCCATGTAGAGGGCGCGGTTGATCTCGATCTGGAGCGCGTGCACCCGGTCCCTCGGGCTGCCGTAATGGCGGGTGATATAGCCGCCGGAATAGGGGGAGTTGCGGGCCACCACGTAGCCCAGCGCCCGCAGCTCCTGCTCCACGAGCCGGGTCAGCCCCGGGGCGCAGGAGCCGCCATGAGCGTCTCCGAGAATGAAGTCCACCCGCGGCCGGCCGGCGTCATGGTCCATGGGCCCGCCCACCGAGGGCATGGAGTGGCAGTCGATGAGGACGCAATAGCCGAAGCGCGTGGTGGTGGCGCCGATGAGCTCGCCGAGGGCAGCGTGATAGGGCCGGTACAGGCTCTCGATCCGTACGCGTACGTCCTCGAAGCGCAGCTTTCCGGGGTAGATCTCCTCGCCATTGGTGACGACGCGGGCGACCGTGCCCAGGCCGGCGGCGACCCGCGGCGAGGCCGTGTTGACGTAGGTCGGCAGGGCATCGTTGAACATGGTCGGGTCGAGCTCGAACGGCTCCCGGTTGGGGTCGACAAAGACGCGTGGGAACAGCGCCCTCAGCATCGGCGCCCCATGGCGCGGCACGGCGGCGAAGATCTGGTCGACGAAGCTATCCTCAGAGCGCCTGAGGGTGGCGGTGTCGAGCACCGAGCCGGCGGCGAAGTCGGGCGGGTAGTCGCGGCCCGAATGGGGCGATGAGAAGACCACCGCCGCTGTCTGCTCGCTCGGGGCCAGAATTTCGATCGCGTTCGCGGGCCATTTCGGGGCGCCGGTATCCATGCCTTGTCCTTTAGCCGAATCCACCATCCCTGTCACGCGGGCGCGGTCGTGCCCGGCGGCGCGGTTCAATGTTTATGGTTTGGCAAGACCGCCGCCGATAGACTTGTGTGAGGGAAGCCGAGCACCCGGCGAGTGCGCTACGCCGCCGCCGTGCGGGACCTCGAGGGACGGGGCGAGGATGGGCCATATTCTGCTGGCCGAAGACGACGACGCCATGCGCACCTTCCTCACCGGCGCGTTGGAGCGCGCCGGGCACGAGGTGGCCGCGGCCGCCGACGGCCACCAGGCGCTGCGCCATGTGGAGGAGGGCAGCTTCGATCTGTTGATCGCCGACATCGTCATGCCCGGCATCGACGGCATCGAGCTGGCGCGCCGGGCGACGCGCCAGCATCCCGATCTCAAGGTCCTGTTCATCACCGGGTTCGCCGCCGTGGCCATGAACGCGCAGCGCGAGATCGCCGCCACCAAGGTGCTGTCGAAGCCGTTCCACCTGCGCGAACTCGTCGACAACGTCGAGCGCATCCTCGCCGCCTGAGCCGCCGCCCTTGCCTCGCGCGCCCGATCCAGTGTAAGACGCCCGCCGGCGCCACCTAGAGCGGATCGCAATTGATCGAGGCCGCTTCGCGGCCCCGGTCAATCACGTTGGTCCGCTCGAATTTATGTGGTTAGAGCAGTTAGGCCGGGACAATGAATCGCCGAAGGCGATTCGCATCGACCCGGATCAGCTCTAGGGGCGCGGTGCGGCACGGTCGTGGGCGCGTAGCTCAGCGGGAGAGCACTACGTTGACATCGTAGGGGTCGCTGGTTCAATCCCAGCCGCGCCCACCATTATAAAACAACGACTTAGCGTCATTTCGCCGCCCTCGATTTTGGGCCGCTCACACGCAACTCACACGCAAAATCGGCCGGATCGCGCCGCAGCTTCCCCTTCAGATCAGTAATAATGCCGTCCACGGCACGCTTGGCCTCGCCCGATGCCCCGCATCGCGCTTCGCCAGACGCCTTGCGGCCTGCCGCCTCGCGGGCACAACAGAATTGCGTCAATATGACCGGAGAAGGCTCTTGTTTCCTTGCTCACGTGGCTCTGCACTCCATCAAGCGGGCAGTGTAGCGGGCCAGCACGTCGACCTCGAGATTCACGCCGTCGCCCTGCCGGCTGTCGGCGAGCGCCGTGTGCCGCCAGGTGTGGGGGACGATGTTAACCGTGAAGCGGCGGCCGTCGATCTCGTTGACCGTGAGCGAGACGCCGTCTACGGCGATCGACCCCTTTTGCGCAATCATGGGCGCCAATTCGGCCGGCGCCTGCATCGTGAAGCGGTGGTTCTCGCCCTCGGGCTCGATCGCGGTCAATTCGCCGACCCCGTCGACATGGCCGAGGACGATGTGACCGCCCAGCTCGTCGCCGACCCGCAGGGCGCGCTCGAGATTGACCGCCCGGCCGGGGCGCCAGTCGCCCAGGGTGGTGCACGCCACCGTCTCGCCGGAGACGTCGGCGAGGAACCAGTCCGCGCCCCTGTCCACGACCGTCAGGCAGGCACCGTTGCAGGCGATCGAGGCGCCCGGCTGCAACTGCGCGATGTCGAGGTCGGTGGCGACGGTGAGGCGAAGCCCGCCCTCGGCCGCCTCGACCGCACCCACGCGACCCACATCGGCGATGATCCCGGTGAACATGCACCGAGTCTAGTCCTTGCGAGCATAGGTTTCGAGCACGTCTTCGCCGAGGACCGTGCGCTCGCCGAGGCGGAACTGGGGCGCCTCGGCCAGTGCCTCGACGCCGAGCGGGGCGACGGCGGCGATGCCGTCGCCGCCGATCAACGCCGGCGCCCGGAACCAGGCCAGGCGGTCGACCAGATCGGCCCTCAGCAGGCCGGCGCTCAGCTCCGACCCGCCCTCGACCAGGAGGCGCGTGATACCGCGCGCCGCCAGGGCCGCGAGCGCCGGGGCGAGGGCGACGCGGCCATCCTGGTCGTCGGCCACCTCGATCGCCTCGACGCCCGCATCGCGGTAGGCGCCGAGCCTTTTGGCATCGTTTCCCTTCAGAGTGAGTAGCCAGGTCGGGGTCGCATTGGCAGTGGCCACCAGCTTCGCCGTCAGCGGCAGGCGCAGGCGGCTGTCGACGACGACGCGCACCGGCGCGCGCACAGCCAGGCCCGGCAGGCGGCAGGTCAGGCTCGGGTCGTCGGCGAGCGCGGTACCGACGCCAATGGCGATGGCGTCGTGCTGCGCCCGCATGACGCCAATGGCGATGGCGTCGTGCTGCGCCCGCATGAGGTGGGCGCGGGCGCGCGCCGCCTCGCCCGTGATCCACTGCGACTTGCCGCCACGGGTGGCGATGCGT
>JAZFQY010000072.1:0-7412 GCA_036445355.1 Alphaproteobacteria bacterium | reverse complement strand
CTGTTGGACCTGCTGGCGATTCCCTACACCCATTCCGGGGTCCTCGCCTCGGCCCTGGCGATGGACAAGGTGGCGGCCAAGCGCGTGTTCGACAGCGTCGGCATCCCCATCGTCGACGGCACTATCGCCTCGCGCGAGGAGGTGCTGGCCGGCCGCTGGATCGAGCGGCCGTGCGTGGTCAAGCCGATCAGGGAGGGCTCCAGCGTCGGCGTCCACATCATCCTGGAGAACGAACCCCTGCCCTTCGGCGACGAGGACTGGCCCTTCGGCGACAGTGTTCTGGTCGAGACCTACATTCCCGGTCGCGAGCTGACCGTCGCGGTGATGGACGACCGGGCGTTGGCGGTGACGGAGATCCGCGCCCACAACGGCTTCTACGACTACACCGCGAAATATACCGACGGCCGCGCCACGCACTTGATCCCGGCGCCGATCGCGCCCGAGGCCGACGCCGACGCGCGCCGCTACGCCGAGCTCGCGCACGGCACCCTGGGCTGCCGCGGCGTCAGCCGCGCCGACTTCCGCTACGACGACACCGGCGGCGAGCCGGGACACCTCTACATGCTCGAGATAAACACCCAGCCCGGCATGACGCCCATATCGCTGGTACCCGAGCAAGCCGCCCATTGCGGCATCTCCTTCGTCGAGCTGGTGTCCTGGCTGGTGGAGCACGCGGCATGCGACTGACCCGCTTCCGCCCCGCCGCACCGGCGCGTCGCCGCCTGCCGCCGTGGCGCCGGCCCGTCGTTCGCACCGCGGCCGCGGGCCTCGCCCTGGCCGCGCTCGCCCTCGGCGGCTGGCAGGCCTGGCGCCTGGGGCTCGTCGCCAGCGCTTGGGCGCAGGCCGAACGGGCGGCGCTGGCCGGCACCGCGGCGGCGGGACTGGCCGTCGAGGAGGTGTACCTGGAAGGGCGTCACCTGACGCCACGGGACGAGGTATTGGCCGCCCTCGAGGTCCGTCGCGGTGCGCCGATCCTCGCCGTCGATCCGGCGGCGGCGCGGCGGCGGCTGGAGGGTCTCGGCTGGATCAGCCGCGCCAGCGTCGAGCGTCGGCTGCCGAACGTCGTCCATGTCCGCATCGTCGAGCGGCAGCCGCTGGCGCTGTGGCAGCACCAGGGGCGGCTGGCGCTGATCGACCGCGAGGGCGCGGTGATACTGCGCCGCGGCGTCGAGCGCTTCGCCGACCTGCCAATTCTTGTCGGCGCCGAGGCGCCGGCGGCAGCGGCGGCGCTCATCGATGAGATCGCCGCGGTCGCCGGGCTCGCCGACATCGTCGAGGCGGCGATCCACGTCTCCGGACGGCGCTGGAACCTGCGCCTCAAGGGCGACATCGAGGTGCGCCTGCCGGAGGAGGACGTCGGCGCGGCGCTCGCTCGCCTCGGCCAGCTGCGACAGAAGGACGGGCTGCTCGAGCGCGACATCATCGCCGTCGACCTGCGTCAGCCCGATCGCCTGATCGTCAGGCTCGGCCCGGCGGCGCGGAAATCGGGGAACAAGATATGAGCGTTCACCACCGGGAAGACGACGCCGAGGCGGGAGGCTGAGACCGGACCATGAAGAACGGCACCAAGGCGCGCACCGGATTGATCGCCGCCCTCGACATCGGCGCCAGCAAGGTGTGTTGCTTCATCGCCCGTGCCCCGGAGGTGGGACGGCCGCGGGTGATCGGCATCGGCCATCAGATCTGCCACGGCCTGCGCGGCGGCGTCCTCATCGACATGGAGGCGGCGGAGGCCTCGATCCTGGGCGCCGTGCATGCCGCCGAGCAAATGGCGGGCGAGACCATTCGCGGCGTCGTGGTCAATCTCTCGGGCGGTCATCCGGCCTCGCATTCGGTCGGGGTCGAGGTGCCGATCGCCGGCCACGCCATCGGCGAATCCGATCTGCGCCGGGCGCTGACCCAGTCCTGCCAGTCGAACGGCCTGGCGGAGGCGGAGCTCATTCACGCCGTTCCCATTGGCTACTCGATCGACGGCGACCGCGGCATCCGCGACCCGCGCGGCATGTATGGCGAACGGCTCGGCGTCGAGATGCACATGATCACCGCCGCCGGCGGCGCCGTGCGTAACTTCCGGACCTGCATCGAGCGCTGCCACTTGAGCGTCGAGGAGATGGTGGTGAGCGCCTATGCATCGGGCCTCGCCGCCCTGGTCGAGGACGAGATCGACCTCGGCGTCACCCTGATCGACATGGGCGCTGGCACCACCAGCTTCGCCGTCTTCTACGACGGCCAGGTCCTGCACAACGACGGCATCGCCGTCGGTGGCGCCCACGTCACCAGCGACATCGCGCGCGGCCTGTCGACGCCCATTGCCCACGCCGAGCGGATGAAGACGCTCTATGGGTGCGCCATGGCCTCGGCCGAGGACGAGCACGACATCATCGACGTGCCCCAGGTCGGCGAGGACAGTTGCCAGGCGCCCAATCACGTGCCGCGCTCGATCCTCAACGGCATCATCCAGCCGCGCTTGGAGGAGACGTTCGAGCTGGTGCGCGGGCGCCTGGAGGCCTCCGGGGTCTTGCACCTGGCCGGCCGGCGCGTCGTGCTCACCGGCGGCGCCAGCCAGCTCCAGGGCGCGCGCGAGCTGGCGGCGCTCATTCTCGACAAGAACGTGCGCATGGGCCGGCCCCTGCGCCTGCGCGGGCTCGCCGATTCGGTGGCTGGGCCCGCCTTCGCGACTTGCGCCGGCCTGGTCGCCTACGCCATCGACGATCCCGCCGCCTGGCCCATGCCGGCGGTGCTGCCCAAGGGGGAGCCGAACGGCCTCATCGGCCGCGTCGGCGGGTGGATCCGTGAGTATCTGTGACCCCGCACCCACACCGGTCCCGCCGCCTGGTCGTCGCGGGATCATCCGGCCGCGCCTGGCGGTCACTGGATTACGATCGATAGAGAGGAACTGGAGGCTGGTATGACACTCAATCTGAGCATGCCGCGGGCGGAAAACGATTTGAAGCCTCGCATCACCGTAATCGGCGTCGGCGGCGCCGGCTGCAACGCCGTCGGCAACATGATCAAGGCCAACCTGGAAGGGGTCGAGTTCGTCGTCGCCAATACGGACGCTCAGTCGCTCGGTTTGTCGCGCGCTGAACGCCGCATCCAGCTCGGCGTCAGCATCACCAACGGCCTCGGCGCCGGCGCCCGGCCCGATATTGGCCGCGCCGCCGCCGAGGAGGCGATAGACCTGGTGATGGAGCACCTGCAAGGCAGCCACATGGCCTTCATTACTGCCGGCATGGGCGGCGGCACCGGCACCGGCGCCGGGCCGGTGATCGCCCGTGCGGCGCGCGAGCAAGGCCTGCTCACCGTCGGCGTGATCACCAAGCCGTTCCATTTCGAGGGCCATCACCGCATGGCCATCGCCGACGAGGGCATTCAGGAGTTGCAGCAGTTCGTCGACACCCTGATCGTCATTCCCAACCAGAACCTTTTCCGTGTCGCCAACGAGAAGACCACCTTCGCCGACGCCTTCAAGATGGCCGACAACGTCCTCTATTCCGGCGTGCGCGGCGTCACCGACCTGATGGTGATGCCGGGCCTCATCAACCTCGACTTCGCCGACATCCGCACCGTGATGGGCGAGATGGGCAAGGCGATGATGGGCACCGGCGAGGCGTCGGGCGAGCGCCGCGCCATCGAGGCGTCGGAGGCGGCGATCGCCAACCCGCTCTTGGAGGACGTGTCGATGAAGGGCGCCCACGGCCTGTTGATCAACATCACCGGCGGCCTGGATATGACCCTGTTCGAGGTCGACGAGGCCGCCAACCGCGTCCGCGACGAGGTCGACGACGGCGCCAACATCATCTTCGGCTCCACGTTCGACGAGACGATGGAGGGGGTGATGCGGGTCTCGATCGTCGCCACCGGCATCGACGCCGACGTCAAGCACATGCCGCGCCCGGCGACCATCCGCCTGGTCGATCGGAAGCCGGAGCCCGTCGTCCGGGCCGAGATCAGGCCCGCCGCCGAAGCGATGGCTGCGACCGCCGCCGAAGCGATGGCTGCGACCGCCGCCGAGCCGATGTCGGCGACTGCCGCCGCGCCGGCGATGGATTATGGCGCTGCGCCCGTGGCCCAGGCGGGCCACGCCGCCGCAACGGCGGTGGCCGAGGCCAGCGACCAGGCGCCGCCGGAGCCGGTCGTCGACCAACCCTTCATCGCCCCCCGGCCCGTGGAGCCGGAGCGCGCGGCGCGGCCCGAGGCGGCCGAGCCGGCCGAGCCGGCCGAGCCGGTCACGGCGGCGGCCGGCGGCGATCCGGCGCCGCCGCGGCGGCGCAATCTGGGCCTGCTGCAGAAGGTGGCCGGCGCCGCCCGCAACCAGATCGCGGCCCGCAGTGAGACGCCACCGACGCCCCCCGAGCCGGCGGCGTCGAGCGGCCATGACCGCGACGTCGGCGCGCCGCCGGCGCAGTCGAGCTTCGGCGGCCTCGATCCCGCCGACCGGCCCGGCCCGCAGCCGGCGGAGGACGATCTGCTGGAGATTCCGGCGTTCCTGCGCCGTCAGGCAAACTGAGGGCGCGCCGGCGGACGCCGCAGGCCGCTGCGACCGGTTACAAACTGAAACAAAGAGTGACTTGAGGGCACCGAGTCGAGTTGTTAAATGCCCTTCTTCGAGAGGGCAATTGACGCCGCGCAAGGCTACCGACGGCGTGTGAGTGGGGGACCTGTTTTGGGGGCACAGGATTATCTTGGCACTGCTGGGGCGCTGCGCCAGCGGACACTGAAGCAAGCGATCGGCTGCACCGGTACCGGACTGCATACTGGTTGCGACGTATCCATGACCCTGCTTCCCGCCCCCGCCGGAACCGGAATTCGGTTTCGGCGACGGGATCAGGGCGGGGCAGAGATCCTTGCCCACATTGACAATGTCGTCGACGACCGCATGTGCACCACCTTAGGCGACGACCACGGGCTGCGCGTCGGCACCGTCGAGCATCTTATGGCCGCGTTGTCCGGCTGCGGCGTCGACAATGTGGTGGTCGAGTTGGACGGGCCGGAGGTGCCGATCATGGACGGCAGCGCCGAGTCCTTCGTCTTCCTGATCGAGTGTGCGGGCATCGCGGAGCAGCGGGCGCCGAAGCGCGCAATCGAGGTCTTGAAGCACGTCGCCATAGGCGATGAGCACCGCGGTGTCTCGCTGACACCCGGCGAGCACTTCTCGGTCGGATTCGAGATCGAGTTCGACAGTCCGGTGATCGGGCGCCAGAGCACGCACGTCAGCCTCGTCAACGGCGCCTTCAAGGACGAGGTGAGCCGGGCGCGCACTTTCGGCTTCGAGCACGAGGTCGACGATCTGCGCCGCCTGGGCCTAGCGCTGGGCGGCAGCCTCAACAACGCCATCGTGGTCAGTGGCAGCAAGATCCTGAACGAAGGCGGGCTGCGCTACGACGACGAGTTCGTGCGCCACAAGGTGCTGGATAGCATCGGCGATCTTTACCTCGCCGGCGCGCCCTTGATCGGCCATTTCCAGGGCCGCCGCTCGGGGCACGCGCTGAACCACCGGTTGGTCAAGGCCCTGCTCGTGGACAAGACCGCTTGGCGCACCACCACCATGCGGGCCGACGACGCGGCGCGATTCGCCTGGCCGGCGCGGGCGCGCGCCTGACAATTCCCTGAGCGAGCCTTTGCCCCATGCGAGGGGATTCCGGCGTATGCGCGTTTGCCCTTGCGCCGGACCCGGGTGTACTCGCGGCCGAATTGTGGTACTTTCGCAGGCGCGAGAGGGAGCAAGGCGACGACTGATAGCCATGGGTGAGATCCGTATCCCTGGTCGGCTCGGCCGCGCGGTCGCCGTAATCGCGGCAATGGCCGCACTCGCCGGCTGTGCCGGCGACGACGCCCAATATGTCGAGCGGCCGGTCGAGGAGATTTACAACGACGCCGTCGACGCCCTCGCGGAGGGCGATCTGGCCGAGGCGGTGTTGCAGTTCGACGAGGTCGAGCGCCAGCACCCCTACTCGGTGTGGGCGACCAAGGCGCAGCTCATGGCGGCGTATGCCCAGTACGAGAGAGGCCAGTATGACGACGCGATCATTGCGCTCGAGCGCTTCATCGACCTGCACCCGGGCAACCGCGACGCCGGTTATGCCTACTATCTGAAGGCGCTGTCCTCCTACGAACAGATTTCGGACGTCTCTCGCGACCAGAAGATAACCCGGGACGCCAGCGAAGCGCTGGAGGAGCTCATCCGCCGCTCCGCCAGCGAAGCGCTGGAGGAGCTCATCCGCCGCTACCCGGACAGCAAGTACGCCCGCGACGCCGTATTGAAGCTCGACCTCACCCGCGACCACCTGGCGGGCAAGGAGATGGAGGTCGGCCGGTTTTATCTACGGCGCGGGCATTACCTCGCCGCCATCAACCGCTTCAGCACGGTGGTCGAGGACTACCAAACCACCTCCCACGTGGCCGAGGCGCTGCACCGACTGGCCGAGGCCTACACCGCCCTGGGCGTGAGCCCCGAGGCGCGTCAGAACGCCGCCGTCCTCGGCCACAATTTCCCTGGCAGCGAGTGGTACATCGACAGCTATCAGATCGTCGAAGGCGTTACCGTTCGCGAGGCGGACAAGGACACCGGCTTCGGCTGGCTCGGCAGGCTGTGGCCATTCTGACGGCGCCATGCTGCGCCGCTTGTCGATTCGCGACGTCGTTCTCATCGACCGGCTCGACCTCGATTTCCGGGACGGCCTGAGCGTCCTCACCGGCGAGACCGGCGCCGGTAAATCGATCCTCCTGGACTGCCTCGGCCTGGCCCTGGGAGGCCGCGCCGACGCCAGCCTGCTGCGCCCCGGCGCCGCGCAGGCGAGCGTCACCGCCGCATTCGAGCCTGCGGCGGAGCATCCAGTGCACGCAGTCTTGGCGGAGCACGGGCTCGCCGACGGCGCCGACGCGACGCTCAGCCTGCGCCGGGTGCAGGGCGCCGACGGCCGCAGCCGCGCCTTCGTCAACGACCAGCCGGCCGGCGTCGGCCTGTTGCGGCGCATCGGCGCCCAACTGGTCGAGATCCAGGGCCAGTTCGAACAGCAGGGTCTGCTCGACGCCGCAACGCACCGCGAGTGCCTCGACGCCTTCGCGCGCCTCGGGGGCGAGGCCGCCGAAGTGGCGCGGCGCCACGCGGCTTGGGGCGAGGCACGCCAGGCGGCCGCGCATGCCGAGGCCGAGCTCGCCCGGACGCGCGGCGAGGAGGACGAGCTGCGCCACGCCGTCGCCGAGCTCGAGCGGCTGGCGCCCGAGGCGAACGAGGAGGTGCGCCTGGCCGATGCGCGGCGCCTGCTGCAGAACGCCGAAAAGCTGGTCGAGGCCATGAACGAGGCCGCCGCCCATATCGACGTCGCCGACCCGGCACTGCGGCGTGCGGCGACGGTGTTGCAGCGGGCGGCGGCCCACGCCGGCGGCCGGCTGGACGGCGCCCTCGCCGC
>JAZFQY010000071.1:0-3469 GCA_036445355.1 Alphaproteobacteria bacterium | reverse complement strand
CTTGAGGCGGCCGGCGCGCGCCGCCTTGGCGATGGCGTCATTCACCGCCGCCGCCGTCGTCTTGCGTCGCGCCTCGAAGACCAGGTCGATCATCGATACGTTGGGCGTCGGCACGCGCACCGCCGTGCCATCGAGCTTGCCGGCCAGCTCCGGCAGCACCAGGCCGACGGCTCGCGCCGCGCCGGTGGTGGTGGGAATGATCGACGCTGCGGCGGCGCGCGCGCGATGCATGTCCTTGTGCAGGGTGTCCACCACCCGCTGGTCGCCGGTATAGCTGTGCACCGTGGTCATGAAGCCGTGCTTGAGGCCGACCGCCTTGTTGAGGACGGCGACGACGGGCACGAGGCAGTTGGTGGTGCACGATGCATTGGACACGACCTTGTGCGACTTGCGCAGCTTGTCGTCGTTGACGCCGTAGACGACGGTGATATCGACGCCGGCGGCCGGGGCGGAGACGAGGACCCGCTTGGCACCGGCGTCGAGATGCTTGGCCGCCGCCTCGCGCTTGGCGAACAGACCCGTGCACTCCATCACCACGTCGACGCCCAGTTTCTTCCACGGAAGCTGCTCGGGCTGGTGCTCGGCGAGCACCTTGATCTTGCCGCGGCCGAGATCGATCCAGTCCTTGCCGGTCTTGATCTTGCCGGCATAGGGACCGTGCACCGTATCCCATTTCACCAGGTGGGCGTTGGCCTCGACCGTGCCCAAATCGTTGACGGCGACGAAGGTGATGTCCCGGCGACGCTGCTCCAGCGCGGCGCGTATAACCAGTCTGCCGATGCGGCCGAAGCCATTGATGGCGACTCGAGTTGCCATCTTGTCCTCCCCTGACGTTGGTCGCCGGCCGGCCATTGGGCGACGGGCCGCGGCCCACGGCGGGACCACGCCACGCGCACATTCGGTTGGTTGTGGGCCAGGCCCCCGCCGCGCCGACGCGAATACGCCCGCAGTCTTAGGAACAATCCGCGTCGGGCGCAAGTGCGGCCGGGCGTCGGTTGACCGTACCGCGGTGGCGGACGTAGGATGCCGGCCGCCGAATCCGCAGCCGGGGGTTGGCACCTACATGTCGCAAATTGCCGACGCCGAGAAGCGCCTGAAGGACGCCATTGCGCGCCTCGAATCGGTGCTGGCGAGCCACGCCACCGAGGCGGCCGAGAATGCCCATGCGGCCGAGGAATTGGCCGGCCTGACGTCGGACTACTCCCGGCTCGAGGAGACTACCGCCTCCGTCTCGCAGCGCCTTGACGCCGCCATCGCGCGTCTCGAGTCCATGCTGGAGGCGTGACATGGCCCAGGTCGCGGTGAGCATCAACGGACGCAACTACCTGATCGCCTGCGACGAGGGGCAGGAGTCCCAGGTGGAGCGGTTGGCCGGCTATGTCGACGGCAAGGTCGAGGAGCTGACTAGCACCGTGGGTCAGGTCGGCGACTCGCGCCTGCTGGTGATGGTCAGCCTGCTGATTGCCGACGAGCTGTCCGACCTGCGCGACGAGGTCGCCACCGGCGCCAATGGGGGCGACGCCGGCGCCGCCCAAGCCGCGCTCGCCGGCCGCGTGGAGGCGCTCGCCGGCCAGATCGAGGCTATTGCGGCCGCCCTTGAGGCGTCCTAAATACGATGATGGGCGGTCGCTGGACGGTGCGTTAGGCCGCATTTGTCCCGGGGGCTGTATGTTTCACCTAGGGAGCTGTCCCTGCCGGGGTCGTGGCCCCGGTATCACGGCGCCCACCTGCGATAGCAGGCCTCAGTGGACTAATCCGTGCCGACGGCCGCGCCGGCGCCGCCTGACCCGCCAAATGCCGGCACCATGACCCCGGCACCATGACCCTTGGGGCGGCCAAGGCCGCGCTCAGAGAACCGGCGAAGGCCCGGCGCGCCACCCTGCACCAGGCCCTCGCGGCCACCGCGCCGCCGGCGGTGCGCGACGCCTTCCTGGCGACGCCGGCATTGGCGGCGGAGGTCGTTGCCGGGCGCAGTGCCTCCGGCTACTGGCCGATCGCCAGCGAACTGGACCCGCGCCCCCTCTTGACCCATCTTCACGAATGCGGCCTCGTCTGCGGCCTGCCGGCGACGGTGGCGCCGGGATCCCCCCTCGCCTTCCGGCGCTGGACACCGCAGACGGCGCTCGTGGCCGCCGGCTACGGCACCCTGGCGCCGCCGGACTCGGCGCCGACGCTGACCCCGGAGTTGGTCCTGGTGCCGCTCCTGGCCGTGGACCGGCGCGGGATGCGCCTTGGCTACGGGGCGGGCTACTATGATATGAGCCTGCGCGCCCTGCGCGCCCGCGGCCGGGTGGTGGCGGTGGGCTTGGCCTATTCGGGCCAGATGATCGACGCCGTGCCCGCCGGGGACGGCGACGAGCGCCTCGACTGGCTGGTCAGCGAGCACGGCGCGGTACGGTTCGAAGCGGACGCGGAGTAGACGGCACCATGCGCATTTTGTTTTGTGGCGACGTGGTCGGGCGCGCGGGCCGCGAGGTCGTGATCGAGAACCTGCCGCGCCTGAGGCAGACGCTCGACCTCGACTTCGTCGTCGTCAACGGCGAAAACGCCGCGCACGGCTTCGGCATCACGAAAGGGATCTGCGGCGAGTTCTTCGCCGCCGGCGTCGACGTCGTCACCACCGGCAACCACGCCTGGGACCAGCGTGAGAGCCTTCCCTACTTCGCCCAGGAACCGCGCCTGCTGCGGCCGGTGAACTATCCGCCCGGCACGCCCGGCCGCGGCGAGGGGGTGTACGAGGCGCGCGGCGGCCGCAAGGTCCTGGTCGTCAACGTCATGGGGCGGCTGTTCATGGAGCTCACGGACGACCCCTTCGCCGCCATGGACAAGGTCCTCGCCGGGCACCGCCTGGCCGGCACGGTCGACGCGATCGTGGTCGACGTCCATGCCGAGGCGACGTCGGAAAAGATGGCCATGGGCCACGTGCTCGACGGGCGCGTCAGCCTCGTGGTCGGCACCCACAGCCACGTGCCCACCGCCGACGGCTGGGTCCTGCCCGGCGGCACCGCCTTTCAGACCGACGCTGGCATGTGCGGCGACTACGATTCCGTGATCGGCATGGAGAAGGCGCAGTCGATCTTCCGCTTCCGCCACCGGGTGCCGCGCGAGCGTCTGAAGCCCGCCGCCGGCGCCGCCACCCTGTGCGCGGTGTTCGTTGAAACCGACGACCGCACGGGCCTGGCACGCCGCGTCGGGCCGCTGCGTCTGGGTGGCAAGCTGCCGCCGGTGTGGCCGCTCGCCGAGGCGCCGCCCCTCGACCGGAAGGACGCCGCCGAGTAGTTGCGTGAAGTCCTTTAGGCGCCGGCGCGCGAGGTCAGCCCGACGTTGGACGCCAGCAGCGCGGTGGTGGTCTGGGCGAGGGTGTTGAGCCGGCGGGCGATGGTCCCGAGCTCGTCGGCATGGGCGGGGTGTCCGGCGTCGAGGGCGCCGAGCGCACGGCGCACGGCTTCGAGCTCGGCGATGATGTCGT
>JAZFQY010000070.1:0-4781 GCA_036445355.1 Alphaproteobacteria bacterium | reverse complement strand
AGGACCAATGCGCCGCCATGAAATGGGTCCTTATTACCGAGATTTGGTATAAGGCGTTCGCGCGGCGGAGACCGGGACCTCATGTTTCGACAAGCTCAACATGAGTCCCGGCGCGCTGCGTTGCACTAACGAGCAAGCGGGACGCGCGGCCATGGCCGGCACCGACACCTCCCGCCGCGCGGTCCTCGGCGGACCGCGCGTGATCTTGGTCGAGCCGCAGCTCGGCGAGAACATCGGCGCCGCGGCCCGGGCGATGTTCAATTGCGGCTTCACCGATCTGGCACTGGTGCGCCCGCGCGAGCCGTGGCCCAACGATAAGGCGCGGGCGATGGCCTCCGGCGCCGACGCCGTGCTCGAGGCGGCGCGATTGTTCGACAATCTGGAGGCGGCGGTGGCGGACCTGACGCGCGTCTATGCCACCACCGCGCGTCCGCGCGACATGACCAAGCGGGTGCTGACGCCAAAGCAGGCGGCGGCGGAGATGCGCGGCGCGGCGGGCGAGCGGGTGGGGCTCGTCTTCGGGCCCGAGCGCGCCGGCCTCACCAACGACCAGCTGGCGCTCGCCGATGCGGCGATCACCGTGCCCTTGAACCCTGCCTATGCCTCCCTCAATCTGGGGCAGGCGGTGCTGATCGTCGGTTACGAGTGGTACCAGGCCGCCGATGCGACCCCGACCGAGGAATTGCGGACCGCCGCCGGGCCTCTGGCGACCAAGGAGGAGGTCGGCAATTTCGTGTGTCGCCTGGAGGGTGCGCTGGATGCGGGCGGTTTCTTCCGCAGCGAGGACATGCGGCCGACCATGACCCGCAATCTGCGCAACATGTTCCAGCGCATGGGCCTGACCGAGCAGGAGGTGCGCACCCTCCAGGGCGTGCTTTCGGCCCTGGTCGGTACTCGCGGGTCGGGCGATGCCTAGAGCAGCTCCAGTAGAACGGCGCCGGGAATTGCTTTGACAAGCCTGGGTCGTTGCCTATAGTCCCGCGCCATCCCTGGGAATGCGGGCATTCGCGCCCCGCCGCCGGCGTATGACCGGCGGCCTACCGGGGCAAGACTGCAAAGGAAATCTGGACCCGCGATGAGCAAGCGCAGTACGTCGAAGTACAAGATCAACCGCCGCCTCGGCTGTAACCTGTGGGGGCGGCCGAAAAGCCCCTTCAACCGACGTGAGTACGGTCCCGGCGAACACGGCCAGCGCCGACGCAAGCCGTCGGACTTCGGCACCCAGCTGCATGCGAAACAAAGGCTGAAGGGCTATTACGGCAATATCGGCGAGAAGCAATTTCGGCGCTACTACCAGGATGCCTTGCGCCGTCGCGGCGATACCGGCGAGAACCTGATCGAGCTCCTCGAGCGCCGGCTCGATGCCGTGATCTATCGCCTGAGGTTCGTTCCCACTGTTTTTTCCGCCCGGCAGTTCGTCAATCACGGCCATATTCGGGTGAATGGCAATCGCGTCACCATTCCGTCCTATCAAGTGCGCGATGGCGATGTGATTGAGATGAAGAAGAAGTCGCAGGAACTGCCGCTGGTGCTCGACGCCCTGCAAACGCCCGAGCGCGACGTGCCGGATTATTTGGAGATCGATCTCGACAAGCTGCGCGGCACCTTCGTGCGCGGGCCGAAGCTGGCCGACGTGCCCTATCCGGTGAAGATGGAGCCGAATCTTGTGATTGAGTTCTATTCGCGTTAGCGACCGGGGTCACGATTCAGTATCAATTCACACTGATACTCAATCACATTAGCCTTATCTTGTATTGTGCGGCCGCGGAAAATAATATTCGCGCCGTGAAGCTTTCATATGGCGGGTTCATTGATTGTCGCCGGGCACCTGCCCTGACGAGCCGAATTGCACCCTTGAAATGGGTCAATATCAGCAACCGTTGGTATATAGTCTCGGCCGGGCTCGGGTCCATTATACGGACTGCCCCGATCACGCGAGGCCGTTCGCCATGACCACCCGAGCGCCCACCGAGATCTCCGAGTATCACGCCCACATCTACTATGACGCCGCGAGCAAGTCGGTCGCCGCCGAGCTGCGCCAGGCGGTCGAGGAGCGCTTTCGGGTGCGCATGGGAAGCTGGCACGACCGCCCAGTGGGGCCGCATCCGGCGTGGAGCTACCAGATCGCCTTCGCGCCGGAGCACTTCGGCGAATTGGTACCATGGCTGACGCTCAACCGCGCCGGGCTCACCGTCTTCGTCCACCCGGTCACCGGCGACGATGTGGCCGATCACAGCGACCATGTCATCTGGCTGGGCCAGTCGGCGAAGCTGGACCTCGACGGCTTGTGAACCGGCAGAACCCGCGCCAACGCTAGACGCGGCGCCGCGACCAGACGAAGGTCGACGACACGGCATAGTTCCACACCGCCCCCAGCGTGGCGCCGAGCAGTCCCGCCCCCCACCACGGTATCCCGTTCTCGAACAGATACTCCGCGATGCGGATATTGGCGAACGCGCCGACCGAGCAGATGACGAAAAACAGTGCCAGGCCCGTCACATAGTCGCGGCCGGCCAGGCGATTGTCGCGGTAGGTGAAGACGTTGTTGACGCTGTAGTTGAGCGTCATTGCGGCGATGGCGGCAACGGTCTGCGCCAATAGGAACGGTGTGCCGACGATGAGGAAGAAATAGCCGAGCAAGCCGAGATGCACGACGGCGCCGAGCGCGCCCACGGCCACGAACATGACGAAGCGCACTGGAACCACGCGCCCGAACAGCTTGTGCGCCAGCACCAGGGCGAACTCGTAGGCGACCAGCGTGTCCAGTTTGCTCTCCCCCGCCCGGCGAAGCCCGAATGTGTAGGGCAGCTCGACCGCGCGCACGGGCCCGTCGACTGAGGCCACGAGGTCGAGCAGGATCTTGAAGCCCCGGCCCGAGACCTTGCGCAGGGCGCGGTCGCGCAGCTCGCGGGTCAGCATGAAGTAGCCACTGAGGGGATCCGAAAGCCGCGTGCGCAGGACCAGGCGGCTCAGCACCGTGGAGAACCGGCTCAGCCATCGCCGCGTCTTCGACCAGCCGCCGACGCCGCCGCCCTCGAGGTAGCGGCTGCCGACGACGAGGTCCGTTCCGCCTTGCTTCAGGGTCTCCAGCATTCTCGGCAGCAGGGCTTCGTCGTGCTGCAGGTCGGCGTCGATCACTGCGAGGTAGGGCGCCGAGCTCGCCGCCAAGCCCTCCAGGCAGGCCGAGGACAGGCCGCTGCGACCGATGCGCTGAATGTAGCGGATGCGCTCGTCCTGGCGCGCCAGGCTGTGCAGCGCTTCGAGCGTGCCGTCGCGTGAATCGTCGTCGACGAAGACCACGTCCCAGACGACGCCGTCGAGGACGCGCCGGAGCCTGGCCACGAGCGGCTCGATATTGTCGCGTTCGTTGAGCGTCGGAACGACGATCGTGAGTTCCGGGATCACCGTGCTTTGGACCCGCTCGCCAGCAAGAGCAATCCGAACCTGTCGGTCAACGCCGCCGGCTCGAGGCGGGCAATCAGGTCGGCAAAGCGCCAGCCCAGCGCCGCCGCGAACGGCGCCGCCAGCATGTATCCGCGCACCCGCACATCGGCGAAGCCGGCCGCCTCCAAGAGCGCGCTCAGCCGGCCGCGCGTGTAGTGGGTGATGTGCTGGTCGCGGTAGGCGACCCGGCCGAGCCGGTCGACGAGGCGCTCCAGCGCCGGCCACAGGCTGGCATAATTCGGCGTCGAGGCGAGCAGTCGGCCGCCGGGGCGCAGCACGCGCCGGGCCTCGGCGAGGAGACGCCGGTTCTGCTCGTCGGGCAGGTGCTCGATCAGCTCGACCAAGGTGACTACGTCGAAGCTATCGTCGGCGAAGGGCAGCGGCCCCGGCTCGACGACGCGGAACTCCCGCCGCGACGTGGCGTAGCGCATCTCGGCGTGGGCGATCTGCGGCGCGGCGATGTCGATGCCCACCGACCGGTGTCCCTCGGGCAGGGTGGCGATAAAAGTGCCCGGACCGCAGCCGATGTCGAGGTGGTCGCGGAGACCCGCCATCTCGCGCCGGAGCTGGGCGAATTTCAGGTGGTGCCATTTGCTCTGCACGCCCCGGCGGCGATGAAAGACCTGGTCGTAGTAGCCGGCGGGAAGGGCGTCGTAGTCGAAGCCGCCCTTGGCGGCGGACGCGGCGGGGGTCTCGGCGCGCGAACTCACGGGTGGGCCCCGCGGGCTGCGGCGAAGGGCCTTACTTCTCAGCCGTGCGTGGGTCAGTCAAGGGATTTGCCGCCCGCCTTAAACGATTGTTCAGCAATGGCGCCTTTGATGTCGCCGTCCGGCGCGGCTCCAGCCGTATTGTCGGCCGCGATTATTCGAGCGATCGCGAGGCGCCGCGCCGCCGCATCGGGGACGGAGCGACATGGGCCCTGCGAGCCCCACCTTCAGATCCGACAGGCGCCTCATCGTCGTCCTGCTCATTCTGACGCCGCTCGCGCACCTGGTGGCGTACAAGATTTTCTACCAAAACGTCGGCCTCGATCTGCAATCGCCCGGAGGCCATATCGGCGGCGATTTCCTGGTCTTCTGGGCCGCGGCCAAGATGATCGCCGTCGCGCCGGCCGCGGACCTGTACGAGCTGGCGAAGTTTCGGGATTTCGTATCGCAGCTGCTCGGCCGCGACTGGGGCTTCCACCCCTGGCCGTATCCACCCGGCTTCGTGTTCATCGTCGCACCCTTGGCGCTCATGCCCTATGCCTGGTCCTATCTGGCCTGGCTGGCAGCGACCTTCGCCGCCTATCTGTGGGCCGTCCTCGGCCGCGAGTGGCTGCATATCCGCGGCTTGGC
>JAZFQY010000069.1:0-2015 GCA_036445355.1 Alphaproteobacteria bacterium | reverse complement strand
GTCAGGCACGCGCCCGCGCCGGAGGCTCGGGCGCCGGCTCGGCGGTCAGCTTGAGGAAGGCCCCGTAAAGGGATTGGCAGCCGGTTTCGCCGACCAGCGCCGATGGCGAGGTGTCGCGCAGCACGTGGCCCCGATGCAGGACGATGATGCGGTCGGCCATCTCGGCCTCGTCCACCAGGTGTGTCGCCCACAGCACGGCAATGTATTTTTCGCCGCATAGGCGCAGCACGTAGTCGAGCATGTCGCGCCGGCTCTGGGGATCGAGCCCGACGGTGGGCTCGTCCATGAGCGGGATCTGCGGGTCATGTAACAGCGCCCGCGCCAGCTCCACCCGCCGCCGGTTGCCGCCGCTCAGGGTCCGCACATAGTCGCCGGCTCGCTCGTTGAGATCGACGCGGGCGAGCTCGGTCTCGATGCGCTGTTTGGCACGCGCTCCGTCTAGGCCGTGCAGACGGGTGTGAAAGCGCAGGTTCGCCGCCACCGTCAGCTCCGGATCGACCGTCGGCGCGATCCGCCGCGCGCCGCGGCCGGCCCGAGGCCGCGGCGCGCGGCTGACACAGATCAACCGCGAGAACGTCAGAAATCTGCGCGTCGCCTTCACGGTGCCGATGACCACTGGATTTGAGGGCGATCCGGACCGGTTCGGGCGCATTTCCGGCGCCGTCTCGTGGCCGCGCGCGCCGGTTCGCCTTGCGAACGTAATTCCGGTGGGATGGGTCGGCGGCGGTGGACTATGCCGCCGGCCGGTCCTTGCGGATATAGGCGACGGAGCAGTGCTCCGGGCAGTAGGGTCTGCCGGTCACGGAAGGCGCGCCGCAGAAGTGGAATTCTGGCTCCCCGGGGTCGCCGATCGGCCACTTGCAGGCCGGGCCGTCGGCGTTGGCGGCGAGCGGATAGGGCGGAGGCGCCCGCAGTGCCGCGCGGTTCAGCTCCAGGCCGGCGTCGCGCAGCCGATTCTCCGCCGCCGTAGCGGCGGGTGCGGCGCCGTTGACGGCGTGGCGGGGATGGGCGACCGGGACGAAGGTTGGCCTGACGGGCGGCCTCAGCGCCGGCGGCGTCTTGGCACGCGGTCGGGACTGGCCGGGCGTGCCCCGGATGGGCGACGGTCGGCCGGCAAGAGCAAGCCGATGCGCCTTCCCGATCACCGCATTGCGGGTGATGCCGCCGAGACGCTCGGCAATCCGACTGGCACTCAATCCCTCGCTCCACAATTCACGAAGCAGGCCCACGCGATCCTCGGTCCAGCTCATCGGCTGTCTCCTTCTCGCCGTAGTCGATTGTTCCCTGTCTAGGGCGGCCCCCGCCCGGCGTCCGCGCCGTTGTGCCGTCGGCGCGGGTGATTTGGACGCAGTATAGAGTTAACCAATTGTCATACTAAATCATGTAGACGAAAACACGCAAGCCCACAAGATGATGTGAATAGCGGGGAAAGGTGGGATAACGACCCGGTTTCGCGAGGCGGCGGCCACGGTTCAGCTCCAGGGACCGCCGCACGGCGCCGGGGCGACGCCGGCGATCTCCTCCTGGCTCAGGCGCTGCCGGAGTCCTGTGGTGGCCGCGACGGCGGCGTTCTCCAGGCCGCGCCCGGTAGCGAAGGCATTGGGCTGGGGATTGCCGATGACGTAGGGGCGCGGCACGGGCGGGCCGGCACGCTCGGCCAGCTGGCGCACGATGCCATGGAGGGCCGGCGCGCTGCCGGCGTCGACGGGTCGCGCCCGGTACGGGCGCAGCGCCATTTTGCCCGAATTCCACCAGGTGAACAGGTTCATCCCGCCGGCGGGGAGGAGGGCGAAGATCATGCCCGCCTCGCCGGCGATCATGAAGCCGACGGCCACGAACGGCGCGGTCAGCGCGGCGACAAGCATGCCGGTGCGCACGAGGTTCATGGCTAGAGCCTATTCCGGTCGTCCCCGGCGAGTTAACAATTTGTTCACATACGGGCGCGCTGGGCGGCTTCAAACCTTGGCGGCGAGTTGGCCGACGCCCATATCGTTGCCATGCGCCAACTACCGACC
>JAZFQY010000068.1:0-4728 GCA_036445355.1 Alphaproteobacteria bacterium | reverse complement strand
GCAGAGCCAATTTGGGCCAGGGCCAGGAAAATGCCGCAAAGCGTAGCCATAGCTACGCCCAAGGTGCTTGACGCCGCCCTGGCCCAAAAGGGCCTGTCCCTCCGGGTTGTCCCGCGAGGGGCAGTCGCTTCGTTGTCTGCCTCGCCCGATGCCCCGCATCGCGCTTCGCCAGACGTCTTGCGGCCTGCCGCCTCGCGGGCACAACAGAATTGCGTCAATATGACCGGAGAAGGCTCTAGCCGTGGGCATTCGGGTCATCGTGGGTGGCACCGTCGCCGAGTTGATCGCCCGGCGCGCCTGCTCACGCGGCGCGGCCGGCCGCGTCCCGCGATATGGTGGCGAGCGCCCCTAAATATTCGTTTAAGGCGCGCCCGAGCCCTACGCTCAAGCGGGGTCGCCGTCCTCGGTGAACGGCCGCGCCGGCCCGAAATCGCCGATCGTGCTGGTATGGCTGATGAGGCCGGTGTCGGCGCGCCAGAGATGGAGCTGCACCGCCGGCGGCTCCAGGCGCCAGCGCGAAGGCGCGTCCGGTGCCAGGTCGAGCACCATCTGGTGCGCGGTCCCCGGGGCGATGGAGGCCAGGGTACCGCACCAGCGCACCTGCACCGGGCGATGCACGTGGCCGCAGAGGATGCGCTCCACCTGCTTGTTGCGGCGGATGATCGCGCCCATGGCCTCGCTGTTGGCGAGGCCGAGCGCGTCCATGTATCCGATCCCCGTTCGGAACGGCGGATGATGCATGAAGATGACGGTCGGGGCCTCGGGCGCGGCGGCGAGTTGCGCGTCGAGCCAGGCGAGGCGCGCCTCGCACATGAGCCCGCCCGCCTCCCCTGGCACCGTGGTGTCGAGGCCGACCAGGCGCACGGGCCAGCCCTCGACCACGTAGTGTGCGAACGCGCCGCCCTCGTGCAGGTGTGGGTGATCGGGAAAGGCGGCGCGCAGGTTCGCGCGGTCGTCGTGATTGCCCGGGATCAGGTAGGCGGGCGCGGCCAGCCGGCTCAGGATTTGGCGCAGGGTGGCGTATTCCTGGGGCCAGCCGTCGCTGGCCAGATCGCCGGTGACCAGGACCACGTCGGGGCGCAGTTCGTTGAGGTGATCGACCGAGCGCGCCAGGCAGGCCGCCGTGTCGACTGTGCCGAAGGTGAGCACGCCCTCGGGCTTGACGTGCATGTCGGTCATTTGGGCGATCAGCATCGGCCGTCTCGCATCATCCTCCGCCGGGACGCGGGTCGATACTGACATTCCGGGGAGCGGACGACAATTGCGCGCCCGAGGCCCGGCCGCGCCCGGCGGGCGATGGAGGCTCTAGTGGCGGCCCTTACTTTTCGCCCTTGTCGGCGGTCTGCACATCGCCGGAGATCCGGCCGCCCGCCTCGATGCAGATCTCGCCGTACTGGATATTGCCGGAGACCTGGCCCGTGGCGCGAATGAGCAGGCGCGACGTGGCCTTGAGCTTGCCTTCAAAACGGCCGCTGATCTCCGCGGTGTCGATCTCCGCCTCGCCGATGAAGACGCCGGTTTCGGCGATGCGCAGGACACGGCTCTTGGTGGCGGCCTCGATATTGCCTTCGACCACCAGGGTATCGCAGTCCTTGACCTCGCCCTTGAAATGAATGTCGGGACCGACGGTTAGGGTGTTGCCGGTGGGCTTGGGCGATTGCGCCGGCCCCGTGCTGCTGGCCACGACCTCATTTGCGTAGCGGTTGACGCTCGCTATCTGGCCGGCCACCGTCGGCGCGGGCGATGGCACGCCCATGCCGGGGCGTTGGATCGGCGGCACGACGGCGGGCGGGTTCCAATCGCCGCCGCCGGCGGACATACTCGCCGCGCCCCCGTCCTGCGACGTGCCGTTGTTGTCGACCTGCGGCTGGCTCGTACTTTTAGGCTGGAAGAATTTGCGCATGACCTCGGTATCCCTCGTTTGTCGCCATCGACGCCAGCCTGCCGATCTCAAGTCCGGCGGCAATTGCCGTCCACGCACCCGCCCGGGACCGTAACGGGAGAGCGTTGTCGAATTATTAAGCATCAATTCGAAATCGGCCGTTTGCGGGGCGGCCGGGTGCGCGGCTGTGAGGGTCGCCCCGGGGCACGACAGCAAGGGGAGGACGGGTCCGATGAACGACGAGTTGGGCGCCTTCATCACCCACGACGAGGTCAGCCTGCCGGGCGCCGCCGCAGGCCCGCTCGCGGGCCTCGCCTTCGCCGCCAAAGACCTATACGACGTCGCCGGGCACATCACCGGCTGCGGCAGTCCGGACTGGCTCAGGACCCACGCCCCGGCGGCGACGACGGCGCCGGCGGTGCAGGCGCTTCTCGACGCCGGCGCGGCGCTCGCCGGCAAGACTGTCACCGACGAGATGGCCTTCTCCCTCGCCGGCGAGAACGCCCATTACGGCACGCCGGTCAACGTCAACGCGCCGGGGCGGGTCGCCGGCGGCTCGTCCAGCGGCTCGGCGGCGGCGGTGGCCGGGGGACTGGTCGACTTCGCGCTGGGCAGCGACACCGGCGGCTCCGTGCGCGTACCCGCGAGCTTCTGCGGCCTCTACGGCCTCAGACCCAGCCATGGTCGCGTCAGCCTCGAGGGGGTCAACCCACTGGCGCCGAGCTTCGATACCGTCGGCTGGTTCGCGCGCGATTCCACGATTTTCGCACGCGTGGGCGCCGTCTTGATCGGCGGGGAGGCCGCGGCGGCAAACCGGCTGCTGGTGGCGGAGGATGCCTTCGCCCTAGCCGGGGCCGCCATCGCCGCCGCCCTCGGCCCGGCGCTGGATCGCTTGGCGGCGCTGCTCGGACCGACGGCGGAGGTCAGCGTGTCCGGGGACGGGCTCGGCACGCTGCGGGACTGGTTGGGGCATTTCCGCACTCTGCAGCTCGCGGAGGTGTGGCGTTGCCACGGCGCGTGGGTCACGGCGGCCAAGCCCCGCTTGGGGCCGGGCGTGCGCGAGCGCTTCGCCATGGCCGCCGAGGTGGGGCCGGATGCGGTGGCCGCGGCCGCGGCGGCACGCGAGCGGATCACGGACCATATGGCGGCGCTACTGGCCGGCGGTGCGGTGCTGGCGCTGCCCTCGGCCCGCGGCATCGCGCCCAGGCGCGGCGCCCCGGCGGCGGAGCTGGAGGACATCCGTGTGAGCACGCTCGGCCTCACCTGCATCGCCGGGCTGGCGCGTCTGCCGCAGGTGAGCCTGCCCGTGGCCAAGGTGGATGGCTGCCCGGTGGGGCTGGGCCTGATCGCCGCCGCCGGTCTTGACGAAACATTGATCGATATCGCGACACGGCTCAATCCGTAGGCTCGGCCAGATAGCGGCGCCGGGGGTGCCGGCGGCGGATTATGCCGCTATTCTGGACGAGGCCATGGGCTGACGAAGGAGACTGCGGCGATGACGCGCGCCGACGGCGACGCCGACAACCGCTCCGGCTATTACGACCGCATCGCCGAGCACCGCCTGGCGCCCCTGTGGGAGGTGCTGCACACGCTCCTGTCGCCGGCGCCCACTACCCGGGCCGTGCCCCATCTGTGGCGCTATCGGGACGTGCGCCCCCTGGTGCTCGAGGCCGGCACCCTCATCACCGCCAAGGAGGCGGAACGCCGGGTCCTGGTGCTGGAGAACCCGGCGCTCGAGGGCATGTCCCAGGCGGTCGATACGCTATATGCCGGGCTGCAGCTCATCCTGCCGGGCGAGGTGGCGCCGGCGCACCGCCATACGCCCTCGGCGCTGCGCTTCATCATCGAGGGCAGCGGCGCCTACACCGCCGTCGAGGGCGAGAAGACCTACATGGAAGAGGGCGACTTCATCATCACCCCGTCCTGGGGCTGGCACGACCACGGCCACGAAGGCGAGGCGCCCGTGATCTGGCTCGACGGCCTCGACATTCCAATCGTGCGCTTTCTCGCCGCCACATTCGCCGAGTCCTATCCCCACGACCGGTACCCGACCAACTCGCCGCCGGGCCACACCCTGGCGCGCTACGGCGCCAACATGAAGCCGGTGGACGACCGCTACGACCAGCCGACCTCGCCCGTGTTCAGCTACCCCTATGCCCGCGCCCGCGAGGCGCTGGAGCAGTTGCGCACCGGCACCGGCCCGGATCCCTGGCACGGGCTGAAGATGGAATATCTGAACCCGCTGACCGGCGGTCCGGCCATGCCCACCATGTCCACCTTCCTGCAGCTGTTGCCCAAGGGCTTCGCGTCGGCGCCCTACCGGGCGACCGAGCACGCGGTCTATTCGGTGGTCGAGGGGCGCGGCCGCACGCTCGTCGGCGAGGGCGACGATGCGGTCGAGCTCGAATGGGAACCCAGGGACCATTTCGTCGTGCCCGGCTGGTACCGCCACGTGCACCGGGCGGCGGAGGATGCGGTCCTGTACAGCTTTTCCGACAGGGTGGTGCAGCAGAAGCTGGGGCTATGGCGCGAGGATCGCGCGGCGACGTGAGCGGCGGCCCGGCGCTGGCTGTCCTCGCGGCGGCTTTCGGCCTCGGTCTGGCGACCGCCATCCGCGCCTACGAGCGACTCATACCAAGTCTCGGTAATAAGAACCCATTTTCACCGCCAACTTTTGTTCGCTGGCGTCGTTGCGCTCCGTATCCGATGGGGGGGCAACGAATTGCGAAGCGCGCCTAGCCAGCGAACAAAAGTTGGCGGTGAAATGGGTTTCTTATTACCGAGACTTGGTATGAGTCGCTCGTAGGCGCGGATGGCGGTCGCCAGACCGAGGCCGAAAGCCGCCG
>JAZFQY010000067.1:0-5224 GCA_036445355.1 Alphaproteobacteria bacterium | reverse complement strand
CTTCGTCGAGGCCAAGCTCGCCGAACGCGAGGCGCGCCACAAGCGCATGGGTGACAGCCGCTATTTGGTCGAGCCCAACATCAAGGACGGCAAGGGCGGGCTGCGCGACTTGCAGACTCTGTACTGGATCGGCAAGTACCTCTACCGGGTCGACGACGTATCGCAACTGGTGCTGCACGGCGTGCTCAGCCGCAGCGAGGCGCACGGGTTCGCCCGCGCCCAGGGCTTCCTGTGGAACGTGCGCTGCCACCTGCACTATCTCACCGGCCGCGCCGAGGAGCGACTCACCTTCGACCTGCAGCCCCTGGTCGCGGCTCGCATGGACTACGCCGACGCCGGGGAGACGCGCGGCGTCGAGCGCTTCATGAAGCAGTACTACCTGGTGGCCAAGGAGGTGGGCGACCTGAGCCGTATCTTCACCGCCGCGATCGAGGACGAGCACCGGCCGCGGCCGCTCATCCGCTTGCCGCGCCTGCGCCGCGCCATCGACGGCTTCCGGCTGGAGGGCGGACGGCTGACGGTGGCCAACGCCCAGGCCTTCAAGCGCGAGCCGGTGGACATGCTGCGCCTGTTCCATGTCGGGCACGAGCATGGCGTGCCGATCAACGCGCGCACGCTCAGGCTGGTAACCCGCAATCTCGACCGCATCGACGGCAAGCTGCGCCGCGACCCGGAGGCCAACCGCCTGTTTCTCGACATACTGACGGCGCGCACGGACTCCGAGGGCACCCTGCGCAAGATGAACGAGGCCGGCCTGTTCGGCCGCTTCGTGCCCGACTTCGGCCGCGTCGTTGGGCAGATGCAGCACGACATGTATCACGTCTACACGGTCGACGAGCACACCATATTCGCCATCGGCATCCTCAACCGCATCGAGCGCGGCCTATTGAGTGACGACCATCCCCTCGCTAGCGAGATCATTCACAAGCTGCAGTCGCGGCGGGCGCTCTATCTCGCCGTGCTCTGTCACGACATCGCCAAGGGCCGCGACGGCGACCACTCGGTCATCGGCGCCAAGATGGGGGAGCGGCTGGCGCGGCGCTTCGGGTTCAGCGCCGAGGAGATCGAGACGGTGAGCTGGCTGGTGCTGCACCATTTGGACATGAGCCGTACCGCCTTCGGGCGCGACTTGTCCGATCCCAAGACGATCCAGGATTTCGTTGCCCTGGTGCAGTCGCCGGAGCGGCTGCGCCTGCTGCTCTGCCTCACCGTCTGCGACATCCGCGCCGTCGGGCCCGAAGTGTGGAACGCCTGGAAGGCGACGCTCCTGCGCGAGCTCTACTGGGCGACCGAGGATTTGATGTCCGGCGGGGCGCTCGCCAGCGATCGCGACAAGCGGGTCGAGGTGGCGCAGGCGGACCTGGCGCGCGAGCTCGCCGACTGGCCGGAGGCCGAGCTGGCGGCACACATGACCCGCGGCTATCCCGGCTACTGGCTCGCCCACGACACGGCAAGCCTCGCCCGCCACGCCCGCCTGGTGCACGCGGCGGAAAAAGACAGCGCGCCGTTGGCCATCGACATCCGCGTCGATCCCGCCCACGCCGTCACCGAGGTCACCATATACACCCAAGACCACCCGGGGCTGTTCTCGCGCATCGCCGGGGCGCTGGGGGCGGCGGGGGCTAACGTCGTCGACGCGCGCATCTTCACCACGCCCCAGGGCGCGGCGCTCGACACCTTCACTGTGCAGGACGTCGAGGGCGGTGCCTTCGGCGACAAGGACAAGCTCGAGCACCTCATCGAGCAGGCCTTGGGTGGACGGCTTGACGTGGACCGGGCGATCGCTCAGCGCCCGGCCGGGCCGCCGCGCACCCATGTCTTCACATTCGCCCCGCGGGTGATCGTCAACAACAACGCCAGCCGCGCCTTCACCATGATCGAGGTCAACGGTCGCGACCGGCCCGGGTTGCTCTACGACGTGACCCGTGCCCTGCGCGAACTCAATCTGCAAATCTCGACCGCCAAGATCGCCACCTACGGCGAGCGCGCGGTGGACGTGTTCTACGTCAAGGACGCCTTCGGCATGAAGGTCGAGGCCGAGGACCGCATCGCCCATGTGCGCGAGGCGCTCACGGCCGCGCTCGCCGAGCACGAGGGCCCAGTCGCCGTCGAGGCGGCGGCAGAATAGGCGGGCTCAGTTTTCCGCTGCCCGGCGCCGGGTGGCGGTCGCCTGGCGGCGGCGGATATCTTCCGGCCAGGACGACTTGATGAAGGCGAGCACGGCCCAGATGTCGGCGTCGGCGAGCACGCCGTCATAGCCGGGCATGTTGCTCGCGAAGCCCGGCGGCGCCGCGGCCGCGCCGCCACGCTTGACCATGTCGAACAGTTGCTGGTCGGTGTGGTGCCAGGTGTGGCCGCTTTCGTCGTGGGGCGGCGCCGGCAGGGAGCCGTCCTGGTTGCGCCGGCGCCAGTCGGGTGCGCCCTCGAGCCGTTCGCCGTGGCATTCGCCGCACTGCGCGGCATAGACGGCGGCACCGCCGGCGACCAGCAAGGCGTCGCCCGCGTCCGCCGGGCTCGCCCCTTCGTCCGGCGCGAGCAGCGTCCACGCCGCAATCCCGGCCAATGTGACCCCGCCGAGCACCGCAACGGCCCAGATCATCTGGATTTGGCGGGTACGCGGTGGCGCCATGGAGCCTGACCAACCGAACGTGATCCGGCGCCCTATGTGGGCGCGTTGGAGAAGCAGGTCAACCGCGCGCCTTCCCCCGGTCGCAATTCTCGGCTAATGAGCGCCCTCGTGGCCTTTCTCCGTTCCATCGCGACCGTCGGCGGCTGGACCATGGGCAGCCGCGTGCTCGGCTTCGCCCGGGATATCCTGATCGCCGGCATCCTCGGCGCCGGGCCGGTGGCCGATGCCTTCTTCGTCGCATTCAAGTTCCCCAACTTCTTCCGCCGCCTGTTCGCCGAGGGCGCCTTCAACGCCGCCTTCGTGCCCCAGTTCGCCGGCACGCTCCAGGCCGAGGGGCTGGATGCGGCACGGCGCTTGGCCGAGGCGACCCAGGCCGTGCTCCTGTCGGTGCTGCTGCCCTTCGTCTTGCTGGCGCAGGCGGGGATGCCCTGGCTGATGGTCCTGATCGCGCCGGGCTTCGTCGGCGAGGCGGAGAAGTTCGCGCTCGCCGTCGAGCTCACGCGCCTCACCTTTCCCTACCTCATGTTCATGGCCCTGGTGGCGCTTATGGGCGGGGTGCTCAACAGCCTGGAGCGCTTCCAGGCCGCCGCCGCGGCGCCGATCGTGCTCAACATCGTGCTCATCGGCGCGCTGGTGTGGCTCGGCGATGCCTTCGCCACCCCCGGCCACGCGTTGGCCTGGGGCGTGGCCGCCGCGGGGGCGGCACAGTTCCTGCTCCTGGTGCTCGCCTGCCGCGGCGCCGGGGTGGCGCTGGCCCTGCCCCGCCCACGGCTGACACCCCAGGTGAGGAAGCTCCTGCGCCTGATGCTGCCCGGCGCGATCGGCGCCGGGGTGGTGCAGATCAACCTGGTGATCGACGTCATCCTCGCCTCGACCCTGCCGGTGGGCTCGATCTCCTTCCTCTACTACGCCGACCGGGTGAACCAGCTGCCCCTTGGCGTGGTCGGCGTCGCGGTGGGGATTGCGCTGCTGCCGCTGCTCAGCCGCCAGCTGCGCGCCGGCGACACCGCCGCCGCCCACAACAGCCAGAACCGGGCGATCGAACTGTCGCTGCTGCTTACCGTACCGGCGGCGGCGGCGCTCATTGCCATTGCCGGCCCCATCGTCACGGTGCTGTTCGAGCGCGGCGCGTTCGATCAGACATCGTCGGTGGCGACGGCGCGCGCGCTCACCGCCTTCGCTTTGGGGCTGCCCGCCTATGTGCTCATCAAGGCCCTCGGGCCCGGCTTCTTCGCACGCGAGGACACGGCGACCCCGGTAAAGATCGCCGCCGCCGCGATGATCTTCAACATCGCCGCGGCACTGGTCCTGATGCAGTTCCTGGCCCATGTGGGCATCGCGCTGGCGACGGCGCTCTCGGCCTGGATCAATGCCGGCGCCTTGGCCTTCCTTTTGCACCGGCGCGGGTTCCTGGTGCCCGACGCCAGGCTCAAGCGCCGCCTGCCGGGCATTGTCATATCCGCCGCACTGATGGCGGCGGCGCTGTGGTTCGCGGCGGGGTGGCTGGCGGCGACCCTCGAGGGACCGCTCCTGGTCAAGGCGGTGGCGCTAGCGGCGCTGGTGGCGGGCGGGATGGCGCTGTTCGCGGCCCTGGCCCTCGCCACCGGCGCGGCACGCCTCAGCGAGCTCCGGCGCATGCTGGCGCGCGGTTAGAGCCTTATCCTGCCAGATTGAACCATTCTGACGGTGCGATTTTGTGTCCAGGTCAAGCACAGGCGCGAACGGCGTATCGGGAATACGGCGGAGCGGCTGTGCGCCGAGTCTGGGCGCAAAATCGCCAGTCCCTTCGGGTTTCCGACCGGCGGGCGTCCAGAGGCGAGGCGCTCTTGGCCGATGCGCTCACATCGCCCTGCGAACGCCTCACCACCGGATCGCCGCGCCGGTCGAGAAACAGAATTGATTCAATCTGGCCGGATAAGGCTCTTAGGATTGACCCCGCGCTGGCGATGGACATAGTGGCGCGCACGACCTTGGCGGGGTCCAAACCGGTAAGCGATCAGAAGGGACGGGGATCCAAACCCCGGATATGAGACATGAGCCGCGTCTTTTCCGGCGTTCAGCCGTCGGGCAATCTCCATCTCGGAAATTATCTCGGTGCCATCCGCAACTTCGTGCGCTTGCAGGCCGACTACGAGTGCATCTACTGCGTCGTCGATTTGCACGCTATTACCGCGTGGCAGGATCCGAAGGAGCTGAAGGCGCAGACGCGCGAGGTTGTAGCCGCCTTCCTCGCCGCCGGCATCGATCCCGAGACCTCGATCATCTTCAATCAGAGCCAGGTCGCGGCCCATTCCGAGCTGGCCTGGATCTTCAACTGCGTGGCGCGCCTCGGCTGGCTCAACCGCATGACCCAGTTCAAGGAAAAGGCCGGCAAGCACCGCGAGAACGCCTCGGTGGGGCTCTACGTCTATCCGAGCCTGATGGCGGCCGACATCCTCCTCTACAAGGCGACCCACGTGCCCGTGGGCGAGGACCAGAAGCAGCATCTGGAGCTCACGCGCGACATCGCGCAGAAGTTCAACAACGACTTCGGCGTCGTTTTCTTTCCCATCATCGAGCCCGTGATCATGGGCACGGCGTCTCGGGTGATGAGCC
>JAZFQY010000066.1:0-2046 GCA_036445355.1 Alphaproteobacteria bacterium | reverse complement strand
CGCGGCGGAAGGTGGCGAGGTCGGGCGCGGTGTCGTAGCCGGGGATGGCGTCGAGCTTGTCGAGGGTGCCGCCGGTGTGGCCGAGGCCACGGCCCGAGATCATGGGCACATGGGCGCCGCAGGCGGCGAGCACCGGCGCCAGGATTAGCGACACCTTGTCGCCGACGCCGCCGGTGGAGTGCTTGTCCAGAACCGGCCCGTTCAGTCCCGCGTCGGACCAGTCGATGACGGCACCGGAGTTCGTCATGGCGCGGGTCAGCGCCACCCGCTCGTCCATCCCCATGCCGCGGAAGAACACCGCCATGGCGAAGGCGGCGGCTTGGCCCTCGCTCACCGAGCCGTCGGCGATGCCGGCGACAATGAAGTCGATCTCGGCTGCGCCTAGGACGCGGCCGTCGCGCTTGGCGGCGATTATTTCCTGGGGCAGGAATGCGGTTGTCGTCAAGTATTCAGGCTTCCGTCGCGCCACCTGTAGGAGCCGGTTTCAAACCGGCCCCTACTCGCCGTACGGCACCCAGATGTTCTTGACCTGGGTGGCGCGGAGCAGGAACTCCCGCCCTTCGCCCTGGGCCGGGTCGAACCAGTCCCGGCGGCGGCCGTCATTGACCCAAGTGCGTTTCAGATTACCCACCGAGGCGCGCTCGACCAGGGCGCTGCCTTCGGCCGGTCCCACATACCAGAGGGCGTCAACCTCGTCGTGCTCGGCCAGCACCCGGGCCAGGGCGTCGCGGCCGCCGGTGAGGATATTGACGACGCCGCCGGGCACGTCGGAAGTGTCGAGCACTTGGTAGAAGTCGGTGGCGGCCAGGGGGTGTCGCTCCGACGGCACGGCGACGACCCGGTTGCCCATGGCCACCGCAGGCGCCACCAGGGAGACGAAGGCGAGTAGCGGCGCCTCGTCGGGACAGACCAGCCCCACGATGCCCAGGGGCTCGTTCATGGCCAGGGTCACGTCGCGCAGCGGCGGCGCGTGCACCGCGCCCTCATACTTGTCGGCCCAGGCGGCATATGTGAACAATCGCTTGATCGACGCGGCAACTTCGCGCGTCGCCCGCCGACGGCTGTCGCCGGTCATTTGCGCGATGCGCTCGGCAAACTCCCTCGCCCGCGCCTCCAAGTTCTCGGCCACGTAGTAGAGGATCTGGGCGCGAGTATGGGCGGAGGCGCGCGCCCATCCCTCGGCCTTGCGCGCTGCCTCGACGGCGTTGCGGACGTCCTTGCGGTTGCCCTCGCCGACATGGGCGATGAGCGTTCCGTCCAGCGCCAGCACCGGCCGGCTGTAGCCGCCGTCCGGCCGCGCCTGCCTGCCGGCCACATACATCTTCGCCGTCCGATCGACCGCCGGCAGGCCGGCGGCGGCCTCTTGCACCTTCGCCTGCGGCAGGGGCGCCGTCGTGCCGTAGGGCGGCAGCCGCTTCTCCCATTTCGGCCGCAGATACTCATGCAGCCCCTCGCGGCCTCCCTCGCGGCCGAAGCCGGACTCGCGATAGCCGCCGAAGCCGCAGGCGGCGTCGAACAGGTTCGTGGAATTGATCCACACCACGCCGCATTTGAGCTTCGGCGCCACGTCAAGGGCCAGGTTGACACTCTCCGACCAGACGCTGGCGGCGAGGCCGTAGCGGGTGTTGTTGGCGAGCGCCACCGCGTCGGCCGGGGTGCGGAAGGTCGTCGCCACCAGGACGGGACCGAAGATTTCCTCCCTTGCGATGGTGGCGGCGGGGGAAACGTCGGTGAACAGGGTCGGCGGGTAGAAGCAGCCTTCCTTCGGGCAGGCCCAGCTCGGCTGCCACATCTCCGCCCCCTCGGCAACGCCTTGGGCCACAAGCGCCTCGATGCGCTTTAGTTGCACCGGGGCGACGATGGCGCCCAGATCCACCGCTTTGTCGAGCGGGTCGCCCATGCGCAGGGTCTCCATGCGCGCCTTGAGCTTGGCGACCATGGCTTCGGCGACGCCTTCCTGCACGACCAGGCGCGAGCCGGCGCAGCAGACCTGGCCCTGGTTGAACCAGATGGCGTCGACCACGCCCTCGACGGCGCCGTCGAGAT
>JAZFQY010000065.1:0-5358 GCA_036445355.1 Alphaproteobacteria bacterium | reverse complement strand
GTTGGCGTCGCTGACCACGACCACCTGCGGCCGCCGCAGGACCGCGCCCAGGCGCTTGCCCGCCTCGGCCAGGAGCCCGGCGCCGACGACGATATCGTAGCCGCGCGCCCCAAGCTCCATGCGCATCACGGCCGTCATTGCGCCGCCTCGCGGCCGGAAAGGCGGCGCTCCAGAGCCGCCAGCACATTGTCGACGGTGTCCTCCGGCGGGCCGTCGACGCTGTCGACGACGATGTCGGCCTGGGCGTAGATCGGGTAGCGCTCCTCGATCAGGCGGCCGAGGATCTGGCGCGGGTTGCCGCGCTTGAGCAGCGGCCGGCTGTCGCGCCGCGCCGTGCGCCGCACTAGGACCTCGAGCTCGGCCCTGAGCCACACGGATATGGCCTCGCGGCCAATCAGGGCGCGGGTGTCGGCGTCGATGAAGGCGCCGCCGCCGGTGGCCAGGACCCGGCGCGGCTCATCGAGCAGGCGGGCGATGACCCGGCGTTCGCCGTCGCGGAAGGCGGCCTCGCCGTGGCGTTCGAAGATCTCGCTGATGGTACAGCCCGCGGCGGCCTCGACCTCGCTGTCGGCGTCGATGAAGGGCAGCGCGAGCCGCGCCGCCAGGCGATGGCCGATGGCCGTCTTTCCGGCCCCCATCAGGCCGACCATGACGATCGATTTCGGCAACTCGAGGGCGGGCCGGTCCGTGCTACTGGGCGCCGTGCGATCACGCATCGTCGGGGATGTCACCGGCGGCAGGTGCCCAACCGTGGCCCATTTCCGGGAAACGAGTTTACAGATGGCCGCGAAATCGCCATGTATGGCACCCTATCATATCGGCGACCGGCATGTCGCCAGTACCCACTATCAAAGATGGATGGGGCATCCGGCGGCCCACGCCTTGGGCCGCTCTCGCACACCCAGCCGGGGTCCACCCGCGAACCGACACAGCGCCATGAACAGATTCATCGCGGTTCTCGTTTTGCTGCTGGTTATGGCCATTACCGGAGGCGTCGTCTTCCTGGCCATATGGGACATTCCCCCGCCGCAGCAGGGGGTCGAGAAAGTCCTGCCGAATGACCGCTTCCCGCGCTAGCGGGCTTGCGGCGACGCTCTTGGCAGTCGCGCTGGCGTCGCCGCCGGCTTGGTCCCAGGGCGGCGCACCCCTGCCCCTGAAGCCGGAGGCCGAGCCGCCGGCGCCCGAGGCGCCAGCGCCGGAGGTGCAGCCGATGGTGCAGCCGGAGATCCGAATCCGCGGGCTGGGCGAGGTCGACCCCGAGGCCATCGGCCTGCTCGAGGCCGGCCAAGGCGGCTTCGGCGCCGGGATGTGGGCGCAGACGCCGCGCAATGTGGTCGAGCTGCTGCTGCCCCGCCTGCCCGCTGGCTTCGGTGGACGCGCCGCAGGCGCACTGATGCGGCGCCTGCTGCTGTCTTCGACGCCGCCGCCGGCAGGCGAAGAGCGGGCGGCGAGCCTGGTGGCGCTCAGGGTCGAGCGGCTATTGGCGATGGGCGACTTCGCGGCGGCGGCGGATCTGCTGGGCGCGTCGCCCGGACGCTCGACGGATCCCGATCTGATGCACTCGGCGGTGACGCTGCATCTTTTCGCCTACGACTTCGCCGCGGCCTGCAACCTGGTGCGGAACGTCGACCAGGGCGCCGGCGCCGGCTTCTGGCAGCGGGCGCTGATCTTCTGCCAGGCCCAGATGGGCGAGCAGACCCAGGCGCTGTTCGGGCTCGACCTGCTGCGCGAAGGCGGCGAGGTGGACGAGACCTTCGTTGCCCTCGTCGAGGCGCTGGCCGGCGGCGGCGGGGCCGAGGCGGCGCCGGGCACGGCGACGGCCTTCACACTGGCGCTCCTGCGGGCGGCCGAGCGGCCGGTGCCCGCGGTCTATGTGGTCGACGCCGGTCCCGCGATCCTGCGCGCCATCGCCAACAGCGACAACGCCGACATCGGGCTGCGCCTGGAGGCCGCGCAACGGGCCGAGGCGGCCGGTGGGCTCAGCGCCGAGGAGCTGGTGGCGATCTACGACCTGGTCGAGCTCTCACCGCAGGAGCAGGCCGAACCGAGTCAGGCGGCGAAGGCCGACGGCGGCCTGCGCGGCGAGTTAATCCTGCACCGGGCCGCACGCGAGCGTGTCGTGCCCACCGCCCGGGCCGAGCTCCTGCGGCAAATGCTCAACCAGGCACAGGCACGCGGTGCCCACGCGACGGCGGCGCGACTGGCCGCGCCCCTCTTGGCCGACATTCCGCCGTCATCGGAGTTCGCCTGGTTCGCCGGTGACGCGGCGCGCGCCCTGCTCGCCGCCGGTCGCGCCGATTTGGCTCTGTCCTGGTATCGCCTGGCCCAGATCTCGGCCTCGACCGACGGCAACGCGGCGGTGGCCGAGGCGGTTCTATGGCCGCTCCTGCGGTTGGCCCTGGGCGACGGCGGCGCGGTGGCGGAGGTAGAGGAGGGGCGGCCGCCGGCCGGGCCCCAGGTCGTGGCGGTGCGCCCGCTGGCGCCGGTCTCGCCCCTGGCGTGGGATGGTGGTCGGCTGACGGCCTGGCGCTCGACACGTGACGTCTTCGCGCCGGAGGCGGCGGGCGACCAGATCATGCTCCTCTACAGCCTGTTCGAGGCGCTGGGCGAGCCGCTGTCCGAGTCCGACTGGCAAGTCCTCGTCGGCGCCGCCGCGTCGGAGCCGGCCGCGCGCCCGCCGGCGGCGGAGCTGTGGTTCGGCCTCGAGCGCGCGGCGGCCGAGGGCCGAATCGGGGAGACGGTGCTGCGCGCCCTCATCATGCTCGGCGAGGACGGGCTGGGGCGCGCCGATCCCATCGTGCTGGCCGCCGCCATCCGCGGCCTGGTCAAGGTGGGTCTGGCCGAGGAGGCGCGCTCGCTGGCCGTCGAGGCGGCATTCGCCGCCGGACTATGAGGCACGGCGGCGTGGCGGCGTCTCGGCTCGAGCGTCATCTGGAGGCATTCCTCGAGCTCCTGATGGCCGAGCGCGGCGCCTCGGCCAATACGATCGATTCCTATCGCCGCGACCTCGATCACTGCGGCCGATTCATAGCCCGGCACGGCGCGCGCCTCGAGGGCGCGGAAACCGAGGCCCTGCGCCAATATTTGCGCGATTTGACGGTGCGCGGCATGGCGCCGCGCACCGTCGCCCGGCGGCTGTCGGCCCTGCGCCAGTTCTTTCGCTTCCTCAATCGCGAGGGATGGCGCACCGACGATCCCACGGCGGCCATCGACGGCCCGCGGCTGGGGCGCACCCTGCCGAAGCTGCTCGACGAGGCGGAGGTGCGGCGGCTGCTCGACACCGCCGGCCGGCGCAAGGGGCCGGAGGGCGCGCGCCTGGCGGCGCTCTTGGAGCTGCTCTACGCCACCGGCATGCGCGTCTCGGAGCTGGCCGCCCTGCCGCGCGCGGCGCTGGCGCGCGAGCCGAAGCTCCTGGTGGTGCGGGGCAAGGGTGGGCGCGAGCGCCTGGTGCCACTGAGCGATCCGGCGCTGGCCGCGGTCCGGCGCTATCTCGCCGAACGGGCCGCCATTCCGCCGCAAGGCCAAGACTCGGAATGGCTGTTCCCCGGCCGCGATCCGCGGCGTCACCTGACGGCGCGCCGCGTCGGCCAGCTACTGAAGGAGCTGGCGGTCGCCTGCGGGCTGGACCCGGCGCGGGTCAGCCCGCACGTCCTGCGCCACGCCTTCGCCACCCACCTGCTGGATCACGGCGCCGATCTGCGCAGCGTGCAGCAGATGCTTGGCCACGCCGACATTGCAACCACCCAGATCTACACCCATGTGGTCAGCGACCGCCTGCGGCGGCTGGTGGACGACCATCACCCGCTGGCCCGGCGGACGCCCGAATGACCAATTCCGGCCAGTCGAGAGTTGCAGCGAAGGACCAGGGACATCGCCGGGATGCGTAATTTCCTGGATTTCGAGAAGCCGATCGCCCAGCTCGAGGGCAAGATCGAGGAGCTGCGCCACCTCTCCGATGCCGGCGACATCAACATCGCCGAGGAGGTCGGCAAGCTGCAAACCAAGGCCGGCCGGCTCCTGCGCCAGACCTACGCCAAGCTCACCCCGTGGCAGAAGGTGCTGGTGGCGCGCCATCCCGACCGGCCCCATTTCTGCGACTACATCACGGCGCTGGTCGAGGATTTCACGCCGTTGGCCGGCGACCGCGCCTTCGGCGAGGATCTCGCCGTCGTCGGCGGCATCGGTCGCTTCCGTGGCTACTCGGTGGTCCTGATCGGCACCGAGAAGGGCAACGACACCGACAGCCGCGTGCTGCACAATTTCGGCATGGCCCGGCCCGAGGGCTACCGCAAGGCGCGGCGGCTGATGCTGCTGGCCGAGCGCTTCCGCCTGCCGGTGGTGACGCTGGTCGACACCTCGGGCGCCTATCCCGGCATTGGGGCCGAGGAGCGCGGCCAGGCCGAGGCCATCGCCCGCTCGATCGAGACCTGCCTGGCGCTCACGGTGCCGCTGGTGTCGATCATCATCGGCGAGGGCGGCTCCGGCGGCGCCATTGCACTGGCCACCGCCGACCGGCTGCTGATGCTGGAGCACGCGGTCTATTCGGTGATCTCACCCGAGGGCTGCGCCTCTATCCTGTGGCGCAACGGCGAGCACGTGGAGGAGGCGGCGGAGTCGCTGCGGCTGACCGCCGCCGACATGCTCAAGTTCGGCGTCATCGATGACGTCATCGACGAGCCCCTGGGCGGCGCTCACCGCGGGAAGGACGAAACCGTCGCGCGCGTGGGCGACTGTCTTGCCGCGTCGCTGGCCGAGCTGCGCGGCACCGAGGGTGGCACCCTGCGCGCCCGGCGGCGCGAGAAGTTCATGCAGATGGGCAGGAACGGCGTCGGCTAGGCGCCCGCACCCATAGCAATTGAACAGAATATTCGAAGGGGCGGGTTTCAAACCCGCCCCTACCGCTTCCGGGTGGGCGCCCCGCCGGCTACGCCAACCGTCCATGGTACCGCGTCCGGGTGGGCGCCCCGCCGGCTACGCCAACCGTCCGTGGTACCGCGTCCGTGTGGGCGCCCCGCCGGCTACGCCAACCGTCCGTGGTACCGCGTCCGGGTGGGCGCCCCGCCGGCTACGCCAACCGTCCGTGGCAGTGCTTGTACTTCTTGCCCGAGCCGCAGGGGCAGGGAACGTTGCGCGGCACCTTGCCCCAGGTGGTCGGGTCGTTGGGGTCGATGACCGCCGCCGCCGCCCGGCGCATCGGCTGCGGCCTGGGCCGCGGCGGCGTGGCGGTGCCATTGGTGCCCGTGGCCGGCAGGGCCTCGGTCTCGCCGTAGGCGCCGGCCAAGGCTTGACTGGTTCGCAGCTGCCTGGGCTCGGCCCGGCGCGGCATCTCCTGCGGCTCCTGCACGCGGATTTCAAGGT
>JAZFQY010000064.1:0-6819 GCA_036445355.1 Alphaproteobacteria bacterium | reverse complement strand
TGCGCTTGATCACCGGCTCGCCCAGCTACATCGACGCGGTCAATCACTGCGTCTTCGGCGGCCGCCGCGCGAGCCGCAGCATCAGGACTCCTGTGGGAGATACGGCGTACGGCGGTTAGGACGGTACCGAGCTTCTTCCTGCAGCGCCATCTCGTAGATTCGCCGAAGCCGCTCGGCAAGCTTCTCCCGTCCGCCAAGATTTTCTATATCGTCGATCGCTTTCTTGAGCCTTTCGGACAGGCGCTGTTCGTAGGAATCGTCCATATGGCCCGCAACTTTTACATGTGGATGAGCGCACGATCCTAGCACGGTCCAGCGCATCACAGCCAATTGCGGATACTACGTAGCCGGCCAGAGGCCGGGCGGGTGAGCGACCCCGCCCCATCACATGGGCAACGAACGATGAGCAGAGAACAATTCTATTTGGAGCGGCTGTCCCTCAGTATAGACCCCGCGCATAAAGACAAGATTTTGGTCGAGAGTGACGACGGCACAATGCGCGAAATCGGCGCCGAATATCGTACGACGGAAACCGTCAGCCGCACCATCACCCAGCTCAAGAGCGCCGGCGCCATCTGCCTGCAGCAGGGTCACACCATTTAGCTTTCCAACGGCTCCGAGCTGACGGAGATCGTCGAGGGCAACTGAGCCCTCGCGCACCGGCATCCGGCGCGCGTAGCCCCGGCGGGGCGTTGACCGATGACGGGGGCAGCGCTAGCCTCGGCTCATGCCCGGTGCGCGCGATGACACCCTGATCGACCGGCTGTTCGCCCGCATCGAGGACAAGCGCGACGAGCTGGCGGAGCTCACGCGCGAGCTGGTGCGCATCCCCACCGTCAATCCGCCGGGCGACGCGTATGACGCCTGCGCCCGGCATCTCGGCACGCGGCTCGCGGCGCGCGGCTTCGCTGTCGAGTATCTGCGCGCCGAGGGCGCCCTCGGCGACAGCGACGCCTATCCGCGGACCAATGTCGTCGCCCGCCTCGCCGGCGCTCGGCCGGGGCCCTGCGTCCACTTCAACGGTCACCTCGACGTGGTGGCGCCGGGCGAAGGCTGGAGCCGCGATCCCTTCGCCGGCGTGATCGAGGACGGGCGCCTCTACGGTCGCGGCGCAGCGGACATGAAGGGCGGCATCGCTGCCGCCGTGATCGCCGTCGAGGCTTTGATTGAGGAGGCCGATGCGTTGCCCGGCGCGCTGGAGATTTCCGGCACGGTGGACGAGGAGACCGGCGGCTTTGCCGGCGTCGCCTGGCTCGCCGAGCAGGGCTATTTCTCGCGCCCGCGGGTCGACCACGTCATCATTCCCGAGCCCTTGAACAAGGATTGCGTCTGCCTCGGCCACCGCGGCGTGTGGTGGGCGGAGATCGAGGTCAAGGGGCGCATCGCCCACGGCTCGATGCCGTTTCTCGGCGTCTCCGCCATCCGTGGCATGGCGGCGTTCCTGGCCAAGGTGGAGGCCGAGCTTAACCCGCGCCTCGATCAGCGGCGGACGCGCATGCCCGTCATCCCGGAAGGCGCGCGGCAGTCGACAATCAACTTCAATTCGGTCCATGGCGGCCCGGCGGAAATCGACGCGGGCGCAGGCTTTCCCGCCGCGCTCGTCGCCGATAGCTGCCGCCTGGTGCTCGACCGCCGCTATCTGATCGAGGAGTCCGAGGAGGAGGTGAAGCGAGAGATCGGCGACCTGCTCGAGGCGGTGCGCCGCGAGCGGCCCGACTTCGACTACCGGCTGCGCGACCTGTGGAGCGTGCCCCCGACCATGACCGAGGCGGATGCGCCGGTGGTGACGGCTCTTTCGACGGAGATCGCGCGCGTGCTCGGCGTTCCGGCGCGCCACGTCGCCTCCCCCGGCACTTACGATCAGAAGCACATCGTGCGCCTGGGCAAGCTGCGCGATTGCGTCGCCTACGGCCCCGGCATCCTGGAGCTGGCGCACCAGCCGGACGAGTATGTCGGCATCGATGACATGGTGGACTCGGCCAAGGTCATGGCGGCGGCGACCCTGCGCCTGCTCGCCGGCGACACCGCGCCCGCCGACACGCCGTTCTGAACGGCGTCATGACCCGCGTCGGCGGACGCAACCTGATCACCGACGTGCCGGGTCTCAGGGTCGGCAACGCCGAGGACATGGCGGCGCTGAGCGGCGTCACCGTCATACTCCCGGACAAGCCCGCCGTCGCCGCGGTCGATTTGCGTGGCGGCAGTCCCGGCACGCGCGAGACGGAGCTGCTAGATCCCGCGGCCACGGTGGAGCGAGTGGACGCCATCGTCCTCAGCGGCGGCTCGGCCTTCGGTCTCGACGCCGCCGGCGGGGTCATGGCCTGGCTGGCGGGGCGCGGGCGCGGCTTCCGGCTGGGCGAGGCGGTGGTCCCCATCGTGCCGGCGGCGATCCTGTTCGACCTCGACAATGGCGGCGACAAGGACTGGGGCGAGACCCCGCCCTACCGCGCGTTGGCCGGCCGCGCGTTGGCCGGCCGCGCGGCCGAGGCCGCCGCCGCCGACTTTGCCCTCGGAAACGTCGGCGCCGGCCTGGGCGCCCGCGCCGGGCGGCTCAAGGGCGGGCTCGGCAGCGCCTCGCTGGTGCAAGACGACGGCGTGCATGTGGGCGCGCTGGCGGCAGTCAATTGCATGGGCTCGGTCCTGATGCCGGGCAGCGACGCCTTCTGGGCCTGGCCATTCGAGCGCGACGGCGAGCTGGGTGGCCGGCGGCCCCCGGTACAGCCGCCGTCTGACCTGGACTATGACTTCGACCGGCCGCCGGGCGCGAGTACGACCCTGGCGGTGGTTGCCACCGACGCCCGGCTCACCAAGGCCCAGGCGCGCCGGGTGGCGATCATGGCCCAGGACGGGCTGGCAAGGGCGATCCGGCCGGTGCACTCGCCGCTGGACGGCGACGTGGTGTTCGCCCTCGCCACCGGCCGCCGGCCCCTGGGCGAGCCCGTCCGCGACCTCGCCCGTATCGGCATGGCCGCCGCGGACTGCCTCGCCCGCGCCATCGCCCGCGGCGTCTACGAGGCCCTGAGCCTGGGCACCATGCCCGGCTATCGCGACGCCGCGCCACCTTGATTGCGGGTGGGACCCGGTGCTTGCTATGTTTGGCCCAGCCGAAACCCGAGCCTGAAGGGGAAACGCCATGAAGAAAGCGATCATTGCCATCTGTGCCTTCCTCATGTGGCCGGCCGCGGCGCTGGCGCAGAAGGACACACTGGTGCTGGGCGTCACGCTCGAGCCGCCGCACCTCGACCCGACGGCGGGCGCCGCCGCAGCGATCGACGAGGTCGTCTACGCCAATGTCTTCGAGGGCCTGACGCGCATCGGCGAGACCGGCGCCATAGAGCCGCAATTGGCGACGAGCTGGGACATCTCCGCCGACGGGCTGGTCTACACCTTCAACCTCAAGTCGGGCGTCAAGTTCCACGACGGCACCGATCTCAGTGCCGAGGACGTGGTCTTCTCCTTCGATCGGGCGCGGGCGCCGGATTCGACCAACGCCCAGAAAGGCCTGTTCGCCGCCATCGACAAGGTCGAGGCGGTGGACCCGACGACGGTTAGGGTCACCTTGAGCCGGCCGGAGGGAGCGCTCCTGTTCAACCTCGGCTGGGGCGACGCGGTCATCGTCGGCCCCGAATCGGCGGCCGACAACAAGGCCAACCCCATCGGCACCGGGCCGTTCAAGTTCGTGCGCTGGGTCAAGGGCGACCGGGTCGAGCTGGTGAGGAACGACGACCGGGCGAAGCTGGCGGCGGTGACGATCAAGTTCATCTCCGACCCCTCGGCCCAGGTGGCGGCGCTGTTGGCCGGCGACATCGACGGCCTGCCCAACACCGCGGCGCCCGAGAGCCTGATCCAGTTCCAGAACGACGACCGCTTCGAGGTCGTGGTCGGCTCGACCGAGGGCGAGACCATCCTTTCAACCAACAACAAGCGCCCGCCCTTCGACGACGTGCGCGTGCGCCGCGCCATCGCCCACGCCCTCGACCGGCAGGCGATCGTCGACGGCGCCATGTTCGGCCACGGCACGCCCATCGGCAGCCACTTCGCCCCCCACCATCCGGCCAATGTCGACCTGACCGGCCTCTATCCGCGCGACCCGGCGAAGGCGAAGGCGCTGTTGGCAGAGGCGGGCTATCCCAACGGCTTCCAGGCCACGCTGAAGCTGCCGCCGCCCTCCTACGCGCGGCGCGGCGGCGAGATCATCGCCGCCCAGCTCAAGGAGGTCGGCATCGAGCTCGAGCTGATCCCGGTCGAATGGGCGCAGTGGCTGGAGCAGGTGTTCCGCGGCTACGACTACGACCTGACCATCGTCTCCCACACCGAGCCCATGGATATCGGCATCTATGCCCGCGACAAGTACTATTTCCAGTACGAGTCGGGCGCCTTCAGGGCGGTGATGGCGGAGCTCGATCGAACCGCCGACCAGGAGGCGCGTTATGCCCTATTCGGCAAGGCGCAGCGCATCCTCGCCGACGAAGCCGTCAACGGCTTCCTGTTCCAGCTTGCCAAGCACGGCGTGTGGAATAAGGACGTGGTCGGCCTGTGGCACAACTCTCCGGTGCAGGCCAACGACGTGACCGGGGTGTATTGGAGGTAATGATCGGTGGCGAGGCGGCGACCGTAGAGCGGATCGTGATTAGTCGAGGCCACTTCGCGGTCCCGATCAATCACGTGAATCCGCTCTATATCAAATACTTAGAGCAGTTAGACCGGGTCGATAAATCGCCCAAGGCGATTGTCATCGACCCGGTTCTGCTCTAGGTCCCGTCGCGTCCCGCCTGTTGACCTGTCCATGCTGACCTTTCTCGGCCGGCGCATGGCGATGCTCGTGGTCACCATGGCTGTGGCGAGCGCGGTCGTCTTTATCGTGCTCGAGGTGCTGCCCGGGGACCCGGCGCTGCTAATACTGGGCGTCAACGCCCAGGACGACACGCTGGCGGCGCTGCGCGCCGAGATGGGCTTCGACCGCCCGCCCCTGGAGCGCTATCTGACCTGGGTCGCCGGCCTTCTCACCGGGCATATGGGCAAGAGCCACACCTACGCCGTGCCGGTAGCGGAGCTGGTCGGCGCCCGGCTGGCGATCACGGTGCCCCTGGCGCTTATGGCGTTCGTCCTATCCACGGCCATCGCCGTGCCGCTCGGCATGTTCGCCGCCACAAGGCACAACCGGCTCGGCGACTACGGCGTCATGGCGTTCAGCCAAATCGGCATCGCCGTGCCCGAGTTCTGGTTCGGCATCCTGATGGTGCTCCTGTTCGCGGTGACGCTGGGCTGGCTGCCGGCGGGCGGCTTCGCCGGCTGGGAGGCGGGGGTGGGCCCGGCACTGCGCTCGCTCATCCTGCCGGCGACGGCGCTGGCGGTCTCCCAGGCGGCGATCCTCGCCCGCATCACCCGCTCCGCCGTGCTCGAGACCCTGGGCGCCGATTTCGTGCGCACCGCCCGGGCCAAGGGCGTCGGCGAGGGCGCCATCCTGTTCCGCCACGTCTTGCGCAACGCCGCCATCCCCATGGTGACGATCCTGGGGCTGCAGCTCGCCTTCTTGCTCGGCGGCGTGATCGTGGTCGAGAACGTGTTCACCCTGCCCGGTCTCGGGCGCCTCGTCTATCTGGCGGTGTCCCAGCGCGACGTGATCGTGGTGCGTGACGTGGTGGTGCTCTTGGTGGCCATGGTGGTGGTGGTCAATTTCCTGGTCGACGTGGCCTACGTCCTCATCGACCCGCGGCCGAAGGTGGAGACGTGAATGCGGCCACCATTGCCGGCCGCCTCGCCGGCGCCTGGCGCCACACCAATTTTCTGATCGGGGCGAGCCTGACCGGCATCCTAGTGCTGACGGCCCTCGTTTCCTTCTTCTGGACGCCCTTTCCCGTCGACGCCCAGAACATCCCCGGCCGATTGCAGGGACCCGGTGCCGCCCACTGGCTCGGCACCGACACCTATGGCCGCGATGTGGTGTCGCGCCTCATGGCGGGCACGCGCAACTCCATCGCCGTGGGCCTGGTGGCGGTGGGCATCGGCGTCGTCGTCGGCGTGGGGCTGGGCGCGTGGGTGGCGGCACGGCGCGGCTGGGTGGACGAGCTGGTGATGCGTGCCGGCGACATCGTCTTCGCCTTCCCGGCCATCATCAGCGCCGTCCTCATCACCGTCTACCTGGGGCCGGGGGCGGTCAACGCCATGATCGCCATCGGCATCTTCAACGTGCCGGTGTTCGCGCGCGTGACCCGCGGCGCGGCGCTGCAGGTGTGGGGCTTCGAGTACACCCGTGCCGCGATCGCCATCGGCAAGGGACCGATGCGCGTCACCCTCGACCATGTGCTGCCCAACATAGCGCCAGTCCTGATCGTGCAGGCGACGATCCAGTTTGCGGTCGCCATCCTGGCCGAGGCGGCGTTGAGCTATCTGGGGCTCGGCACGCCGCCACCTGATCCAAGCTGGGGGCGCATGCTCTTCGACGCCCAGACCATGATGGGCTTCGCGCCGACCCTGGCGATCTTTCCCGGCCTCGCCATCGCGGCGGCCGTGCTCGGCCTTAATCTTCTCGGCGACGGGCTGCGCGACGTGCTCGACCCGCGCCTGAAGCTGTGGCGCATGGCGTGAGGCGGGTGCCCAGATGGGAATACCCAGATGGGAATAGCCAGATAGGAATACATCGAGTCACAGGTCGGTCCCCATCCATCGACAGGCACAGGATGAGGACCTCATGCTGAGCTTGTCGAAGCATGTCGAAACATGAGGCCCGCCACATCGACTGAGGGTGATTGCTCCCTATTCCGGCTCGCCGGCCTTGACGATCGGTTGCACGAACTGCAGCTCCAGGTCCCATGGGAA
>JAZFQY010000063.1:0-2347 GCA_036445355.1 Alphaproteobacteria bacterium | reverse complement strand
GCGGTGGGCGGCAACCCGGCGCGCCGCGCGCCCTTTGCGCCGCTGCTCATGGAAGCCAGCCACATCGCCCCCTGCTATGCCTATCGCCACCAGGAGGTGGGTGAGAGCGAGGCCGACTACGGCGTGCGCGCGGCCGACGAGCTGGAGGCCGAGATCCTGCGCCTGGGACCCGAAACCGTGGCCGGGTTCTTGGCCGAGACGGTGGTCGGCGCCACCGCCGGCGCGGTGCCGCCGGTGGCTGGATATTTCCGCCGCATCCGCGAGATCTGCGACCGTTACGGCGTGCTCCTGATGCTCGACGAGGTCATGTGCGGCATGGGCCGGACCGGCACCCTCTTCGCCTGCGAGCAGGACGGGGTGTCGCCCGACCTGCTGACCTGCGCCAAGGGCCTGGGCGCAGGCTATCAACCGATCGGCGCGGTCCTGGTCGGCGAGGGAATCTACGACACCATCGTGACCGGCAGCGGCGCCTTTCAGCACGGCTTCACCTACATCGGCCATCCGACCGCTTGCGCAGCTGCGCTGGCCGTGCAGGAGGCCATCGAGCGCGAGGACCTGCTGGCCAACGTGGAACGGCAGGGCGAAGCGCTGCGCAAGGCGCTCAAGGGCCGCTTCGGCAATCACCCCAACGTCGGCGACGTGCGCGGCCGCGGCCTGTTTATCGGCATTGAATTGGTGCGCGACCGGGCGACCAAAACGCCGCCCGAGCCCGGGGACCGGCTGCCTGCGCGGATCAAGAGCGAGGCCATGGCGCGCGGCCTGATCTGCTATCCCGGCGGTGGCACCGCGGACGGCAAGCTGGGCGCGCATGTCCTGTTGGCGCCGCCCTTCATCATCGGGCAGGACCACGTCGAGGAAATCGTCGACAAGTTGAGCGACGCGATCGGCGCGGCGCTGGAACCGGCCGCCGCCGCGTGAGCGAGCGAGCGGCAACCCCAATGACCGGGGACCAGATGCCCCTCATCCTGGCGGTGGCGCCCAACGGCGCCCGCAAGACGCCCGCCGACCATCCGGCCCTGCCGATTGCGCCCGACGACATCGCCCGCACCGCGGCGGCCTGCCGGGAGGCGGGCGCCTGCATGATCCACCTGCACGTACGCGACCGCGACGGGCGCCATAGCCTCGACGTGGACGCCTATCGTGCGGCGATCGACGCCATTCGGCACACGGCCGGACAGGACCTGGTGGTCCAGGTCACGACGGAAGCGGTCGGGATCTATCACCGCGAAGAGCAGATGGCGATGGTGCGCGCGCTCAAGCCCGAGGCGGTCAGCCTCGCCGTGCGCGAAATCGTTCCCGATGCCGAGGCGGAACCCGACGCGGCCGGGTTTCTCGCCTGGCTCCACAGCGAGGCGATCCTGCCGCAATACATTCTCTATTCCGACGACGACCTGCGCCGCTTCGACGACCTGGTCGTCCGGGGTGTGGTTCCCGGCGAACGGCAGGTTGTCTTGTTCGTGCTTGGCCGCTACACCAAGGACCAGATATCGGAGCCCACCGACGTGCTGCCATTCCTTGCCGCCAACACCCGCGATCACCTTTGGGCGCTGTGCGCCTTCGGACGGCGCGAGACCGCCTGCGCCATCGCCGCGGCGACGCTGGGCGGACACGCACGGGTCGGGTTCGAGAACAACCTGCATCTGCCGGACGGCAGCCTGGCGCCGGACAATGCCGCCCTGGTGGCCGCGGTGGCGCGCGGCGCGGCGGCGCTGGGCCGGCCGCTAGCCGACGCCGACCGGGCGCGGGCCTTGATGGCCGGGTGATGTGGGTCAGGTGGACCACCTCTGAACGTGCGGCCGGGTGCCGTCGCAGGGCGCTGGCGGTTGCCGTCGCGCTCTCTTTTGGGTGGCTGCCCGCGGCACATTCGGAAGATGAGCCTGAACGCCACCTGGTCTTCGGTACGGCCCCGGTCGCGGGGATTTACTATCCTGCGGGCGGCGCGCTGTGCCGGCTGGTGAACGCGCAGCGCGAGACGCACCACCAGCGCTGCCTGGTGGAGGCCACGTCGGGCGCCGAGGAAAACCTGCGGCGCCTGCAACAGGGGGACCTGGATTTCGCCCTCATCCAGTCCGACTGGCAATACCATGCCTATAGGACGGGCGTTGGCACGGACGCTCAGGCGCCGGTCACGGACCTGCGCGCGGTCCTATCGCTGCACGCGCTGCCGTTCACCCTTGTGGCCGGGCCCAACGGTGGAATCCGGAACCTGGAGGATCTGGAGGGCAAGCGTCTCAACCTGGGGCGCGCCGACAGCCCGTGGCGGGCGGCGGCCGACTTCCTGGTGAAGGCCCTGGGATGGCAGCACGACGACTTCGCCGAAATCGGCCAGCTCGACCTGGACGAACTG
>JAZFQY010000062.1:0-8738 GCA_036445355.1 Alphaproteobacteria bacterium | reverse complement strand
TGCCGTACTTCAGAACCATCACACTAGGGCATATCCGGGTCGACGAGTATCGCCTTGGGCGGTTCATCGACCCGGTGATTCCGCCCTAACTATTCGATATGGAGCGGTCCGCAACTCCCGAAGCGGCGGATTCGGGCCAGGTCACGGTAGCCGGGCCGGACCGCCTCGGGGCAGGCGCACTCCGGCAATGTCGAATCTGCCGATTGGGAACGGCCACATCCCAAATTGACGCCGTCAATTGGCCTCAATAAGGATGTTATTATAAAGTGTTAAGAGATGTTTTTAACGTTAAATAGTGGCAATCATTGAGTGTGCAACTGGCTTCTCCACAATCCGTGATTGCGCATTTTCGACGCGAGGGCAACTTTTAGTGCGGCGCGAAGTAATGTTAACGGATCGCTAAGAATTGTGCGTGGTATTGTGCTTTTCTACAGCTCGTCCGGCGGCCGAACATGGTGAACGTACTCTGATGGGTGACGGCGCGCCCCTTTTTTATGGCCGCTTGCGCCCAATCCCGCGTTGGGGGCGACGCGCGGGTATCCGTTGCATGCGGGCGGGCGCCGCCCTGGCGGTGGTACTGTTCGCCGTCGCGTGCGCCCGCCTCGATGTCGCACAGCCGGCCGATTACTCGCCGGAGTACGCCGAGGAAGTCGTCTCGACCGGCTACGAGTACATCACGGACCGCTACATCGAAACGACCTCGATCCGAGAGGTGGCGCTGAACGGTATTCGAGGCCTCGGCGACATCGACCCCGACGTGACGGTCATCGAGACCTCGAATGAGGCCGAGATCTATGTCGGCTTCACGCTCGCTGCGCGCCTGCCCCTGCCCTCGCGGGCCGACGCGGATGAGTGGGGCTACCTGACCGTGGCCGCGATCGAAGCGACCCGGGTCCTGTCGCCGCTTATCGGCGAAAGCGATTCCGAGCAGCTGTTCAAGGTCGTGTTCGACTCCGCCCTCAGCGACCTCGACGCCTTCTCCCGCTATGCCGGTCGCGAGGCGGCGGAGGATGCGCGCGCCCTGCGCGATGGCTTCGGCGGCATTGGCATCACCTTGCGCATGGACGCCAACGACGCCGAGATCCGCACCGTGGTCGAACAGGGGCCGGCGGCGCGGGAGGGCCTGGCAATCGCGGACCGGATTACCCATGTCGACGACCAACCCATCGCCGGCTGGACACAACGGCAGTTGATCCGCGCCATTCGAGGACCGGTGGGCAAAGTGGTGCGGATCACCGCGTTCCGCCCGCAAACGGGGGAAACCTTCGTTGTCGACCTCGAGCGGCACCGCATTGTGCTGCCGACGGTCGCTGCCAGCAGCAAGGACGGCGTGCTAATTCTCAAGGTCACCAGCTTCAACCAGGATACCGCCCATTCTCTGGGCCAGGCGGTGCGCGACGGGCGCCGCCAAATGGCCGGGGAGTTGCGCGGGATCGTGCTCGACCTGCGCGGCAACCCGGGCGGTCTGCTCGATCAGGCGATCAGCGTCGCCGACGTCTTTCTCGACGAGGGCGAGATCGTGGAGACGCGGGGCCGCCATCCGCACAGCATCCAGCAGTTTACCGCCACCGGCGTCGACATGGCCGAAGGTGCGCCGCTTGTCGTCCTGGTCAACGGCACGTCGGCCTCCGCCTCGGAGTTGGTTGCCGCGGCGCTACAGGATTTGGGCCGCGCGGTCCTGATCGGCACCAATTCCTTCGGCAAGGGGACGGTGCAGACCGTGATGCGGCTGCCCAATGACGGAGAGCTGACGCTCACCTGGTCGCGCCTGCACGCGCCTTCCGGTTACCGGCTACACGGCCTGGGAGTATTGCCGACCCTGTGCACCCATGGCGGCGGTCAGCGGTATTCAAGTCTGCTGGCCAACCTGCGCGCCGGCGCGACCTCGACCACGGCGGCGCTGCGGGAATGGCGGGCGACGGATACCGACGACGAGGAAGTTCTTGACCGGCTGCGCGCGATCTGCCGACCCGACGGGACGGCGCCGGAGATCGATCTGGAGCTAGCCGAGGCGTTGATCGCCGAACCGGCGCTGTATCAGAACGCCGTCAGGTTGGCAATCACGGCCGTTGCCGAACGCTGAGCTGGCCCGCTTGACAGGGGCGCGCGAGCGGCTATGGTTCGCGCTCATCGTGCAGCAGAAAGGGCGTGACGACCATGGCCAAGACAAACACGATCCTGGTCAAGCTGGTCAGCACCGCCGACACCGGCTACTACTACGTGACCAAGAAGAATCCGCGCAAGAAGCCTGACAAGCTCGGCTTCAAGAAATACGACCCGGTCGCCCGCAAGCACGTCTTGTTCAAGGAAGCGAAGATCAAATAGCGGCCCGCCGCGCGGCTGCCTCCCGATTGCCGCCCGCTATAACGCGACGCTGAGCGAGCGGGTGGCGCCGCGCTCATCCATGCCGTCGATCTCGACCCGGTCGCGGCCATTGTCCTTGGCCCGATAGAGGGCCCGATCGGCCCGCTCAAGGACCGCCTCCGGCGTTTCCTCGTGGCCGGACATTGCCACACCGATACTGACCGTGACGGACACGGATTCCTTGCCGTGAACGGGAATTGCCGTCTCGGCGATGGCGGCACGAATACGTTCGGCGACGCCGGCGGCCATGTCCAATCCGGTCTCGGGCATGACGACTACGAATTCCTCGCCGCCAAAGCGGGCGAAGGTGTCGAAGCCGCGCAGGCGGTCGGCGACCCGGGCGGCGACCTCCTTGAGCACCTCGTCGCCGGCGGCGTGGCCGTGCTTGTCGTTGATTTTCTTGAAGAAGTCGACGTCCAAAATGAGCAGCGATACCGCCTTGGTGCGTTCCGCGGTGTCCGCCAGCAGGGCCGCGAGATGGGTATCGAGATAGCGCCGGTTGTAGATGCCGGTCAGCGGGTCGAGGAGCGCCATCGTGATTGAGCGACTATAGGTGTCGCGCAGGTGCTCCTGGTAGCGCCGCCGGCGGATTTGGGTGCGCGCGCGCGCCAGCAACTCGTTGCGATCGACCGGGTGCGCCAGATAATCGTTCACCCCGAGCTCCAGCCCCTTGGCCAGACGCTCCCTGTCCTCCTCGTCGACGACAACGAGGATGGGAATGTTGCGGCTCGTTTCGTTGCTGCGCAGCTGCGAGCATAGCCGCAAGGGGTCGTCGCCCTGCAGCGACAGGCTGACGACGAAAAGGTCGAAGTCGCCGGACGTTGCCCGCGCCAGCCCGTGTTCGCCGTCGGCGACCACCTCCACACGGTGGCCATCGCCGACCAGCGTTGCCTCCAGCCGCCTGGCAATCGGGTCATAATCGTCGACGATCAGAATCGAGGCCGCGCTCGTATCCTCCTCGGCGAGCGTTGGTCCCTCCTCGACCACGCCGAACTGCTCGCGCGTACGCCGCCGCAGCTGCAGCTCGTCCATCATCATCTTCAGGCGCACCAGGGACTTGACGCGCGCAAACAGGGACAGATCGTCCACCGGCTTGGTGAGGAAATCGTCGGCCCCCGCCTCGAGGCCGCGGACACGGTCGCTCGCCTCCGACAGGGCGGTGACCATGACCACCGGCAGATGCATGCTGCGGCGATCGGCCTTGATTCGTCGGCAGACTTCGAGCCCGTCCAGGCCCGGCATCATCACGTCGAGGAGTACGATGTCCGGCTGACTGTCCGCGATCCGCTCGAGCGCCTCGTAGCCGTCGCTGGCCGTGATCACGTCATAGTATTCAGCGCTCAGCTTGGCCTCGAGCACTTTGACATTGGCCGGGACATCGTCAACGACCAGGATGCGGGCCGACACGGAACGAATACCCTCAGGTCAGGAACTTATCGACCGTCTGCAGAAATTCGGCGACGGAGATCGGCTTGGCGAGGTAAGCCTCGCAGCCGCCCTGCCGGATCTTTTCCTCGTCGCCCTTCATGGCGAAGGCGGTGACTGCAATAATGGGAATCGAGCTCAGATCGTCGTCTTCCTTGATCCACTTGGTGACTTCGAGGCCCGAAACCTCGGGCAGTTGAATATCCATCAAGATCAGGTCCGGCCGGTGCTCGCGGGCCATTTTCAGTGCCTCCTTGCCGTCCTTGGTCTGCAGGGTACCGTAGCCCTGCGCCTCCAGAAGATCATGGAACAACTTCATGTTGAGCTCATTGTCTTCGACGATCAAAACCGTCTTCGACATGTGAGTATCCCCTCGTGCGCGCCGCGATGGTCGGCCAATCGCAAATGGACGACGACGTGGATCGGCAAATTGCTCGGCCCGGCCACGGGACGACGGCCCCGCCCTTAACCTATTCGGTGACGCTAGTGCAACCTTGTTAATTTTGTGTAAGTGTTCCCTTGCGTTTGCCGGCAGCGCAATGGTTAACGCGAGCCGCCGCGACGGCGCGCGCGGGCGGGCAGCGCCGGCGACCACTTCTGGCTAGCAGATCATCGTCGCCGACACGCGGAACGGGAAGATGCGCATCGGCGTCGACCTAGGCGGCAGCAAGATCGAGGCGATCGCCCTTGGCGGGGGCGGCGAGGTTCTGGCGCGCGAGCGCATCGCCACCCCGCGTGAAGATTACGACGCCACCGTCGCCGCCCTCGCCGGGCTCGTGGGCGGGCTCGAGGCCAGGCTGGCGCAATCGGGCACCGTAGGGGTCGGCATCCCGGGCGCGATCTCGCCCGCCACGGGACGGGTGAAGAACGCCAATTCGACCTGGCTCATCGGCCGGCCGCTGGACCGCGACCTCGCCCGCGCCCTCGACCGGCCCGTGCGCATCGCCAACGACGCCAACTGCTTCGCGGTCTCCGAGGCGGTGGATGGCGCCGGCGCCGGCGTGGCCTGCGTCTTCGGCGTCATCGTCGGCACCGGCTGTGGCGGCGGCATCGCCTTCCATCGGCAGGTATGGACCGGCCCCAACGCCATCGCCGGCGAGTGGGGTCACAATCTCCTGCCGTGGATGACGGAGGAGGAGGCACCGGGGCCGGAGTGCTATTGCGGCCGGCATGGCTGCATCGAGACCTTCATCTCCGGGACCGGCCTGGCCAGGGATCACGAGGGTGTCACGGGCCAAGCCTTGAGCAGCGCCGATATCGCCGCCAGGGCCATGGCGGGCGACGCGCGCGCGGCGGCCAGCCTGGCGCGTTACGAGGACCGCATGGCGCGCGCCCTTGCCGGCGTCATCAACATCCTCGATCCGGACGTGATCGTCCTCGGCGGCGGCATGTCGAACGTCGAGCGGTTGTATCGCACCGTGCCGCGCCTGTGGGGACAGTACGTGTTCTCCGACCGGGTGGCGACGCCGCTGTTGCGCGCCGCCCACGGCGATGCCAGCGGCGTGCGCGGCGCCGCCTGGCTCTGGCCGGCGGAGGAAATCGAGCCGTGATTGATTTGCGCCGCGGGATACGATCGTGAGCCAGCCCACGGGACTCTGCCGCGACTGCGCGGGCGCCGTGCCGAAGGAGGCGATGGACACGGGCCACGGGCGCTGTCCGGCCTGCGGCTCGCCGCGGCTGCTCTTCCATGATGAGCTGCATTGGCTGGGCATCGCCCATATCGACTGCGACGCCTTCTACGCCAGCATCGAAAAACGCGACGACCCCACACTGCGCGACCGGCCGGTGATCGTCGGCGGCGGCCGGCGCGGCGTTGTCGCAACCGCCTGCTACATCGCCCGCATCAAGGGGGTGCGCTCGGCGATGCCCATGTTCCAGGCCCTCCAGCGCTGCCCCGAGGCCGTGGTCATCCGCCCGAGCATGGCGAAGTACGCCGCCGTCGGCCGCCAGGTGCGGGCGCTCATGCTGGAGGCGACACCCCTGGTCGAGCCGCTCAGCATCGACGAGGCCTTTCTCGATCTCGGCGGCACCGAGCGCCTGCACGGCGGCAGTGCCGCGCGTACCCTCGTCCGGCTCGCGCGCCGCATCGAGGACGAGATCGGCGTCACCGCCTCGGTGGGGCTGAGCTGCAACAAGTTCCTGGCCAAGCTCGCCTCCGACTTGGACAAGCCGCGCGGCTTCGTCGTGGTCGGCCGGGCCGAGGCGCTGGACTTCCTCGCCGCCCAGCCGGTCGGTCGCATCTGGGGCGCCGGCCAAGCATTGCAGCGCCGCCTCATCGCCGACGGCATCGCCACCATCGGCGACCTGCGCCGGTGGACGGAGCGCGACCTGCTCGCCCGCTACGGCAGCATTGGGCGCCGGCTCTACCGCTTTGCCCGCGCCGAGGACGACCGCCGGGTGCACCCTTCGGCGCCGGCGAAGAGCCTGTCGGCCGAGACCACCTTCGCCGCCGACCTGCATGATCCGGCGGAACTCAAGGCGCGGCTGTGGCCCTTGTGCGAGCGCGTGGCCGAGCGCCTGAAGGCGAAGGACCTGGCCGGGCGCACGATCACACTGAAACTAAAGACCCGGCGCTTCCGGCTGCTGACGCGCAGCCACAGCCTCGCCGCACCGACCCAGCTGGCGGAGACCATCTACCGGACGGCGGCGCCTCTGGTCGAGCGCGAGGCGCGCGGCGGCGCCTATCGGCTCATCGGCGTCGGCGTCTCGGCCCTGGGGCCGGCGGCAACGGCGGATCCCGTCGATCTGGCCGATCCCGGCGCCCTGCACCGCAAGCGCGTCGAGGGCGCCATCGACGCCGTACGCGCCAAGCTCGGCCGCGACGCCATCGCCAAGGGCCGCGGCCTGGCGCGCGTCGAGGGAATCGATCACGGGCAGTCGGGCCGATCGAGCCGTTCGGCCACGATCAGGGTTCCGGACAGCGAAAACTCCGGATAGTCGAACACGAGGTCCAGGGCGATGCCGTCATCCTGCAGGTCGATGCCGAGTTCAAAGTCCGGCTCGAGATCGTTGCCGCCCTGGGTGAAGAAGGCGAGCCGCATGCGCCACCACGGCCGGTCGATGGGCTCGCCATAGGCCCCGGCGGCACCGTCCTCGGCCGCGAAGGGTCCGCTGAGGATCAGGGCGTTGGCCGTGAAGGGGCTGTCTTCCGGCCGCGGGCCCTCAAAGAAGCCGGCGTCGAACCGCGGCTCGCCCGCCACCGCCGCCTCCAGCAGACGCCGCGTGTGATGCATGGGAAACAGGGTGCCGGCCGGCAGGCGAACTTCGGTGCTCCTGGGCTCGCTGTATTTTGCCACGCTGGCCACGTCTGCGCCCGGGCGTTCGACGACGCCGCGAAACCGGTCCGTGATCCGCCCGTTGCGTGTCGTCTTGCTGTTGAAGCGGTAGCTGCGCCCGGCCTTGTCTTCGAAACTGGAAAAGGTGATCAAGGTCTCGACTTCGTCTCTTCCCTCGAACGACAGGGCGAGGCGGAAGCGTTGGTCCACCGTCCAGCCGTCGCAGGATTCCGACCATTCCAGGCTGACCGCGCCACCGGCGTCGACGATGTTGCCAGCACCCCTAATCGAGGCCAGGCTGAGCTCGTAGATGGCCCGGTGCGGCGTCAGCTCGATCGCGGGCGCGGTGGCGACGAACATCGACATCGCACAGGCGAGCAGCGCAATGCGCCCAGCATGTCGCACCGGCCGATGGTCGTTGATCTGTCGCATGAGCCTGTCCCCGGCCCGGACGTTGGATGTTGCGCCCTTGGCCTGGCATTATGGCACAGTTTCGGCCGCGAGGCGTCTGATTACGCGCCCGATTTTCTTCAAGAGTGGGGGGAAAGATGACGGAAAAGCCCGCCGTGCTTGCGACGCGAAAACTGCCGGAGGCGGTCGAGGCGCGCCTTGCTCGCGATTACCGAGCGCGACTCAATCCCGACGACGCCATATGCGACACCGCCACCATTCTGGAAAAGAGCGCCGGCTGCGATGCGTTGCTCGTCTGCCCGACGGAAAGGATCGACGACGACCTAGTCGGCAAGCTGCCGCAGCGCGTGCGCATTATCGCTACCTTCTCGGTGGGATACGAGCATATCGATCTGGGCGCGGCCAAACGGCGGGGTATCATCGTCACCAACACTCCCGACGTGTTGACCGCGTCGACCGCCGATCTCGCCATGCTGTTGTTGCTGGGCGCCGCCCGCCGCGCCTACGAGGCGGAGCAGATCCTGCGCGCGGGCCAATGGGGCAGTTGGGCCACCACCTGGATGCTCGGCACCGAAGTAGCCGGCAAGCGGCTCGGTATCCTGGGAATGGGCCGCATCGGCCGCTCGGTGGCACAGCGCGCACGTGGCTTCGACATGGACATCCACTACCACAACCGCAACCGGCTGCCGCCGGAGCAGGAACAAGGCGCCACCTATCACGCCAGCGGCGAGGATCTGCTGCCGCATTCGGACTTCCTGTCGATCCACTGTCCGGCAACGCCGAAGACCCGTCACTGGCTCAATCGCGAGCGCATCGAGAAGCTCCCGCAGGGTGCCATTGTCGTCAACACGGCGCGCGGCGCCGTGGTCGACGACGAGGCCTTGATCGCGGCGCTGACCTCGGGCCGGCTCGCCGCCGCCGGCCTCGACGTCTATGAGGGCGAACCCGACATCAACCCCGGCTATCGCGGCATCAAGAACGCGATGCTCCTGCCCCATATCGGCAGCGCCACACGCGAGACGCGCAACGCCATGGGCTTCAGATGCCTCGATAATCTTGATGCGTACTTCGCCGGCGGAGAGGCGCCGAATCGGATCGCCTAATGGCCGGCCGATTCGGCCGGGCCATTCATCCACGTTGGAATATTGTCGCGCCGGGGCGGCGACTTATACCAAATCTCGGTAATAAGGACCCATTTCATGGCGGCGCATTGGTCCTCCCGGTTAGGCGCGCGGCGCGGCGCGATGCCCCCGCATCGGGCAA
>JAZFQY010000061.1:0-10123 GCA_036445355.1 Alphaproteobacteria bacterium | reverse complement strand
GCACCGAATGCGCGTTGATAAATTTGGCGGCTGAGCCTCATTCTGTCGGACAGCTCACCTTCGGGTTCATGACCTCGAACATGCCCGCAGGGTTGTCGAACCACACAAGCAGATCATAGTGCGGCGGCTGCTCAGTATCGTGGCCCTTCATCGGACCGGCGAAGGCTTGGCCGAACATGGTCGGCCTCGGCGGCGGGTTCGCCGGAATATCCGCGCCAGGCGGACCGAGCGCGAATACGAACTCAATCCCCCGCAACCTCATACCATCCTCAGTCGGCTCGTAGAGTAGGACCTCGGGCCTGGTGGGGTCGAGGCTCGGATCGCGCGCGAGCGCGGGATGCACATAGTGCACGCCCATGGCCTTACCCTGCGGATGGCTGACGCAATCCACCGTACTGACATAGCCGTCAGCCTCGGCGCGTGCCACGTCCTGCATGTAGATAGCCACCGCGCTGAACGCCTTATCAAGTTCCCTGTGCGCCGCCGACGAAGCCGGCAACGCCCCCGTGGCCAAGAATGCCAGCGCGGGAAAAAACACAAATCGTGACGCTATTGTCATTCTGTCCCCTCCCCTCATTGGCCTATTTCTCTTAAGCCGATTTCCTCCCGGATGACAATACCGGGCTATCGGGAAGTCTAGCAATTAATCAAGTCGCGAACCGGTTATGCCGTGATGGACGCCTGAAGTGCGCGCGCCGAGGCGACCATGGCGGCTGAATAGAGCCTATTCGGCAGCGCTGGCCTCAGCACCGGCGGCGATTCCCGCCAGTTGCTGCATCAGCCGGCGCACCCCCTGCAGGCGGCGCTTGCCGTCCACCCAGTCGCGACGATAGGCGAGCCTGTGGTCCGGGCGCAGCTTCACCCTCCCCGCCTGGGCGTTGATGAACGCCACCAGGCCGGCGGGATCGGCGAAACGGTTGCGGTAGAAGGCGAGCACGGCGCCCTTCGGGCCGGCATCCAGCCTCTCCACCCCGGCCTCCCGGCACAGCCGCTTCAGGGCCACGATCTCGAGCAGGTTCTCCACCTCCGCCGGCAGCGCGCCGAAGCGGTCGATGAGCTCGGTGGCGAAGGCCTCGATCTCCGCCTGGTCGACGAGCCGCGCGAGACGGCGGTAGAGGCCCAGGCGCACCCCCAGATCGGCGACATAGGCCTCCGGGATCAACACCGGCGTGCCGACGGTGATCGTCGGCGTCCATTCCTCGACCTCCGCACCGCCGGTGTCGCGCGCCGCGGCCACCGCCTCATCGAGCATGTGCTGGTAGAGCTCGACGCCGACCTCGCGGATGTGCCCCGATTGCTGCTCGCCCAGGAGGTTGCCGGCGCCCCGAATGTCCAAGTCATGGCTGGCGAGTGAGAAACCGGCACCGAGGCTGTCGAGGGTCTGCATCATCTCCAGGCGTTTCTGTGCCGCCTCGCGCAGCACGCGTCTGACGGGCACGGTGAAGTAGGCATAGGCGCGGATCTTCGCCCGGCCGACCCGGCCGCGAAGCTGATAGAGCTGCGCCAGGCCGAACATGTCGGCGCGGTGGACGATGAGGGTGTTGGCGGTCGGGATGTCGAGGCCCGATTCGATGATGTTGGTCGACAGCAAGAGGTCGAACCGGCGGTCGTAGAAGGCGGCCATCACCCGCTCCAGCGCCGACGCCGACAACCTGCCGTGCGCGACGGCGATCTTGACCTCGGGCACCAGTTCCCGCAGCCGCTCCTCGGCCTTGGGCAGGTCCTCGATGCGCGGGCAGACATAGAACACCTGGCCGCCGCGGAAATGCTCGCGCATGATCGCCTCGCGCAGGATGACCGGGTCGTAGGGCAGGACGAAGGTGCGCACGGCGATGCGGTCGACTGGCGGCGTGGCGATGAGGCTCATGTCGCGCACCCCGGCGAGCGCCATCTGCAAAGTGCGCGGGATCGGTGTCGCGGTCAGGGTCAGCACGTGAACATCGGCGCTGAGCGCCTTCAGCCGCTCCTTCTGGGTGACGCCGAAATGCTGCTCCTCGTCGACGACGAGAAGGCCCAGGCGCTTGAAGCGGATGGACTTGGCCAGGAGGGCGTGGGTGCCGATTACGATGTCAACGTCGCCGTCCGCCAGCCCGTCGCGCACGGCCCGCGCCCGCTGGCCGGCGACCAGGCGCGACAGCTGCTCGACGCGCACCGGCAGCCCGGCGAAGCGGTCGCAGAATGCCCGCCAGTGCTGCCGTGCCAGCAGGGTGGTGGGAACGACGACCGCCACCTGCTGGCCGCTCATGGCGGCGACGAAGGCCGCACGCAGGGCGACCTCGGTCTTGCCGAAGCCGACATCGCCGCAGATCAGCCGGTCCATCGGCCGGCCGGCCGCCAGGTCCTCCATGGTATCGTCGATGGCGCGCGCCTGATCCTCGGTCTCTTGATAGGGAAAGCGCACGGCGAAATCGTCATAGAGCCCGGCCGGCGGCTGCCACGCCTCGACCTGGCGCAACTGGCGCGCCGCCGCCACCTCGAGCAGCTTCGCGGCGATGTTCAAAATGCGCGCCTTGACCCGGGCCTTGCGCGCCTGCCAGTCGGCGCGGCCGAGCCGGTCGAGCTGGACACCGGTCTCCTCCGAGCCATAGCGCGACAGCACGTCCAGGTTCTCGACCGGGACGTAGAGCTTATCGTCGCCGGCATAGAGGATGCGCACGCAGTCGTGCGGGGCGCCGGCGACGGACAGGGTCTCGAGCCCGTCATAGCGGCCGATACCGTGATCCACATGCACCACCGGGTCGCCGGTGCTCAGGGCCGAAACCTCGGTGATGAAGTCCTCGGCGCGGCGGCCGCGCCGCGGTGGCCGGATCAGGCGTTCGCCGAGGACATCCTGCTCGGCGTAGACGGTGAGGCCGTCGGCGGCGAAGCCGTGCTCCAGCCCGAGCACCACCAGGGCGACCGCGCCCGCCGGCAGGCGCTCCACATCCGCCCAGGTCCGCGCCTCGACCAGGTCGGCGACGCCGTGCTCGCCGAGCAGGCCGGCGAGGCGCTCGCGCGCGCCCGAAGTGCTTGCGGCGAACACGACCCGGCGACCGGCCTTGACCTCCGCCACGACGCGCTCGCGCACAGCGTCGAACAGGAGCAGATCGCGGCGCGCGCGCGCCTCGGTGAAATCGCGCACCCGGCGGCCGCCCAGGTCGATGGCCGCCGCCTCGGGGGCCGGGAAAGGGGTCAGCTGGCCCACCGCGCGCTCGCCGAGCAGGCCTTCCCAATCTTCGGCAGTAAGATAGAGCAGCTCCGGCGGCACCGGCTTGTAGACCGGCGCCCCCTGGTCATCCCGGCGCTTCGACGCTGCATCGAGTACGCCGCGGCGCGCCTCGTAGTAGTCGGCGATGAGCTCGAGCCGGGCGGCGACCGCCTCCTCGGCCTGGTCGTCGAGGGTGAGCGCCGCGTCGCCCAGATAGTCGAACATGGTTTCCAGACGCTCGTGGAACAGAGGCAGCCAGTGCTCGAGCCCGGCATAGCGGCGGCCGGCGCTTACGGACTCGTAGAGCGGGTCGTCGCCGCGCACGGCGCCGAACAGCTCGCGGTAACGGCCGCGGAAACGGCGGATCGCCGCTTCGTCGAGGATGACCTCGCTAACCGGCATCAGGGTGACCGAGTCGCGGGCGCCGCTGGAGCGCTGGCTCACCGAGTCGAAGCTGCGCAAGCCCTCCAGCTCGTCCCCGAACAGGTCGAGGCGCAACGGCTCGGCGCATCCGGGCGGGAATATATCGACGATGCCGCCGCGCACCGCAAACTCGCCCGGCTCGCGCACGGTGCCGGCGCGGGCGTAGCCGTTGCCCGTGAGGAAAGCGAGCAGGTGCTCCAAATCGATGCGATCGCCGACGCGCACCGGGTAGACCGCGGCAGCGAGTCTCTGCCGCGGCGGCACGCGCTGCAGCACGGCGCTTACCGTCGTCAGGACCAGGCGCCGGCGTCCGTCGGCGGAACCGCTGGCAAGCCGCACCAAGGTCGCGATGCGCCGCGCCAGGACCTCGCCGTTGGGCGACACCCGGTCATAGGGCAGGCAGTCCCAGGCCGGCAGCTCAATGACCTCCGCATCGGGGGCGAAGAAACGCAGCGCCTCGGCGGCGCGGGTCATGCGCTGCTCGTCGCGCGCGATGTGCAGGTGCACGCCCGGGGCCTCCCGGACCATGACGGCGAGCGCCAGGGCATCGAAGCCCTCGGGCGCCCCGGCGAGCCGGACCCGGCCCGGACGTGTCAGTGGATAATTCAGTCTTATCAAGCTATTATGTTATTGCTCTAAAGTTCCGCAGCAAAGACAGGATCTCGTTGTCCCACTCCGGCGGTGGCGTCGTGCGGCCGGTGATCCAGAAATAGAGATCGGGATCGGCGTTGTCGATCAGGCGCTCGTAGAGGTCGAGCTGCGCCGCCGTCATGCGCGGCAGGTAGGCCTCGGCGAAGCGGCCGAGCAGCTCGTCCGTCTCCTTGGTGCCGGTGTACCTGCTGCGGTAGAGCAGGCGTTTGACGCGCGCCTGTCGTGGATCGGCCATGCCCTGCCCGGCGGTGTTGTTTCCTCGTCGCCGGGCCTAGGATATAGGGCGATCCAGCCTTCCTGTCAGCAGCCGCGAGTCGGCTCCTCGCGAACCATGCGCCCGGAAATCCTGTTTCCCCTGTTCGCGCCGGTGACATCGCTCAAGGGCGTCGGCCCGCGCCTGGCGAAGCCGATCGTCACGGCGGCCGGCGCGCACGTGGTCGACCTCTTGTGGCATCTGCCGAGCGGCCTCATCGATCGCCGCTTCGCGCCCAAGGTCGCGGCCGCCCCGGCGGGGCGCATCGCGACCCTGACGTTGACCGTGGACGCGCACATGCCGCCGCGGCACGCGCGCCTGCCCTACAAGGTGCGCTGCCATGACGAGACGGGGGCGTTGCATCTGGTGTTCTTCAATCCGCGCGCCGATTACCTCGCGCGGGCGCTGCCGGTGGGCGATGTGCGGGTGGTGAGCGGCAAGGTCGAGCATTACGACGGCGTGCCGCAGATCACCCATCCGGATTACATCACGACCCTGGCCGAGCTCGACCAGGTGCGCGCGGTGGAGCCGGTCTATCCGCTCACCGCCGGGATCAGCCTCAAGGTGCTCGGACGGGCCATCCACGGCGCCCTGGCGCGCGCGCCCGAGCTTCCCGAATGGCTCGACCCGGCCCACCTGGCGCGCCAGGGCTGGCCGGCTTGGCGCGCCGCCCTGGCGGCGGCGCATGCGCCGGCAGGCGAGGCCGACCTGCAGCCGACCACGGCGCCGCGCCTGCGCCTTGCCTATGACGAGCTGCTGGCGAGCCAGTTGGCGGTGGCGATCGTGCGTGCGCGCATGCGCCGCCGGCCGGGCCGGCCGCTGGTCGGCGACGGGCACCTGCGGGCAAAGGTGCGCGCCGCCCTTCCCTACCGGTTGACCGCGAGCCAGGACCAGGCCCTCGCCGAGATCGACGCCGACCTCGCAGCCGAGGCTCGCATGCTGCGCCTGCTGCAGGGCGACGTCGGCAGCGGCAAGACGGTCGTCGCCCTGATGTCCATGCTCACCGCCGTCGAGGCGGGCGGCCAAGCGGCGCTGATGGCGCCGACGGAAGTGCTGGCGCGCCAGCATTACAACACCGTGGCACCCTTGGCCGAGGCGGCGGGTGAGCGCGCCGTTCTGCTCACCGGCCGGGCCAAGGGCAAGGCGCGGCAGGAGGCACTGGCCGGCATTGCGACGGGCGAAATCCCCATCGCCGTCGGCACCCACGCCCTGTTGCAGGAGGACGTGGCGTTTGCCGCCCTGCGCCTGGCGGTGATCGACGAGCAGCACCGCTTCGGCGTGCATCAGCGCCTGCTACTCACCGGCAAGGGGACGACCGCCGACGTGCTGGTGATGACGGCGACGCCCATACCGCGCACGCTCATGCTCGCCGCCTATGGCGACCTCGACTGCTCGCGCCTGACCGAGAAGCCAGCCGGGCGCAAGCCAGTGGACACCCGCACCCTGCCCTTGGAGCGCCTAGAGGAAGTGGTGCCGGCGGTGGGACGGGCGCTTGCCGCCGGCGGGAAGGTCTACTGGGTCTGCCCCCTGGTGGAGGAGTCCGAGGCGGTGGATTTGGCCGCAGCAACCGACCGGTTCAACGCCCTCAAATCGATCTTCGGCGCCCGGGTCGGGCTGGTGCATGGGCGGCTCAAGGGACGTCAGAAGGACGCAGTCATGGACGCCTTCGCCGACGGCAACATCGACCTCCTGGTGGCTACCACGGTCATCGAGGTCGGCGTCGACGTTCCGGCGGCGACGGTCATGGTTGTGGAGCACGCGGAGCGCTTCGGGCTGGCACAGCTGCACCAGCTCCGCGGCCGCATCGGCCGCGGCGAGCGTGCCTCGACCTGTCTCTTTCTCTACGGCCAACCCCTCGGCGCGACCGCGCGGGCGCGGCTCGCCGTGCTGCGCGAGACCGATGACGGCTTCCGCATCGCCGAGGAGGATTTGCGCCTGCGGGGCGCCGGCGAGGTGCTGGGCACCCGCCAGTCGGGCCTGCCCACCTTCCGCCTCGCCGATCTGGCGCTGCACGGCGATCTGTTGGCCACGGCCCGCGACGACGCGCGCCTGGTGCTGGAGCGCGACCCGGACCTGGAGGGCGAGCGCGGCCGCGCCCTCAGGGTACTGTTGTATCTGTTCGAGCGCGACGCGGTGGTGAAGTACGCCCAGGCGGCCTGAGCCGCGCGCCTCAGCCGGCGATCCGGCGTACGCTACCGCCGAGGTCGGTAATTATTGCGTACACACCCGGGAACGCCCGCACCAGCGGCTCGGCGCGCGCCTCGGGCGCCACGAACAGCGCCGTCGACAGGGCATCGGCGACCGTCGCGCGCGGCCCGATCACCGTCACGTCGAGATAGCGCCGGGCGCTGGTCCCCGTCGTCGGGTCGAATATATGATGGTAGCGGCCGCTGGCATCGAAACCCGTGCCATAGCCGCCCGAGGTGGCCACGGCCTGATCCGCCACATCAATCATGCGCGCGATCTGCGACGGCGCGCGCGGGTCCTTGATGCCAACCCGCCACGGCCTTCCTTCCGGGTGACTGCCGAGGGTGCGGATTTCGCCCAACTCCACGATCACTTGGTCGAAGCCGCCGTCGCGCATCATGTCGGCGACCCGGTCGGTGATGTAGCCCTGGGCGATGCCGTTCATGGTGACGGTCATGCCCGAGTGTGCAAATGCGGCGCGCGCCGGTCCCACGTCGATGGCGCGGTAATCGACGCGCGCCAGCTCGGCCTCGATGCGCCGCGGGTCCGGTCCGCCCTGGGCGTCGGGATTTGTGCCGAAGTGGGCGGCGTAGAGATCCCACAAGGGCTGCACAGTGATGTCGAAGGCGCCGCCGCTGAGCGCCCCCATGCGCTGACTCTGCTCCAGCAGCAGGCGCAAATCTGCCGACGGCTGGGGAAGCGTGCCGTCGCGGTTGAGACGCGCCAATTCACTGCCCGGCTGGAACAAGCTGAAGATCTTCTCCAGACGCGCGATCTCGCCCAGGGCCAGCCCGACCATGCGCCGCGCCCTGGCCGGGTCCGGATGCCACAAGGTCAGGCTTGCCTCGGCGCCGAGGGCCACGCCCCGCCACAGATGGAACTCGCCGGCGGCGGCGCGCGCTGCGGCGCCGATCAGCGGCATGCCCGCCGCGGCGGCGACTATCGTAATGGCGCGGCGGCGGCTCATGGCCGCGCCGGGCGAGTGGGGTGTCTGATGCGAACTTGACATGGCTATGGTTCTCAATCTGCCGCTACGGGGTGCATCGGTCCAGGGGCGATTGGGGCCGGGCGCAACGCACCGGCCAAGCTCCGCTCGCGCCGCTTGCGGGCCTGTGCCAGGGGCGGGCAGCGGTGGTCGTTGTAGTACTCCACCTGGCAGTCGAGGCACTGGAAGCATTCGCCCATCTTGATCTGGCCGCCGGGAACGATCGCCTTGACCGGGCAACTGAGTTCACAGAGTTTGCACGGGCTGCCGCATTCGGCGCGGCGCTTCAGATTTTTGAGCAAGGGAAAGCGCCCCAGGATCGCCAGCGCTCCGCCCAATGGACAGAGGTAGCGGCAAAAGGCGCGCTCGGTGAACAAGCCGATGGACAGCAGGGCCGCCGCATAGACCACAAACGGCCAGCTGCGCACGAACTTCGCTGTAATTGCCGTCTTGAAGGGCTCGATTTCGGCCGCCGCCGTAGCCCAGTCCATGGAGATGAACGCCAGGCCAAGCACGACCACGGCGGCAACATATTTTCCGAGCCACAGATATTGGTTCAGCTTCGCGCCCGGCGTCCATTGCGGCAGGCGAAGCAGTCGCGAAACCTGGCCGAGAAGTTCCTGCAAGGCGCCGAAGGGGCACAACCAGCCGCAGAACACGCCGCGGCCAAGAAGTATCAGGCTGATCGCCGTATAGACCGCGATGACGACGATCAGCGGCTCTGCCATATAGAAGCCCCAGCCAACATTGTTGACCGGCGCCGTGAGGTAGTTGACCAGATTGAGGATGGTCAGCTGCCCGCCGGCGATCCAGCCGAGCCACACCAATATGAATGCCAGGAAGCCGTTGCGCAGCCAGCGATGCAATCGCGGCCTACGGGCGAGGGGCGTCTGGAAGGCAAGCATCGTGGTCAGCGCCAACAGCGCGACGCCGAGTATGGCCACGTCCCTGGTGTCGTCTCGCCACGCCTCGACCCAGGCCGGGACCGGCTCAGTCTCGGGCATCAGAATGTGTCGCGCCGGCAATTTATAGGGCACGTCGAAATCAATTGTGACCGGCCCACCCGGCCCTTCGCCGCTGACGAGCACGTTCAGCCGCCAGGGTGCCAACGGATCGAAGCCGCTATCCTCTGGCAGATAGAACAGCCAGTGACACCGACGTGCGATACCGCGCATACCGACGACACTCTGAGAGTTATCGCGGTGAAAGCGGATCAGCTTCTCGCCCTGGGCGATCTGCAGGCGATCGAACATGTTGCCCTGGGCACGGTGGTGAAACGGCCCATTTGCCGAAGTACTTCGACACCATCCCGCCTGCGAGATGTTGCCTTTACCGTAGTCGCCGTCGGCGGCAACAACCACGATGTGCCCTTCCTGAGGCCACTTCCTGAGATAACCCTTGAACCTCTTTGCGCCGAGCAGATTGCGGCCGATCGATGGCGGATTGAGGAGCGCCGTATAGACATCGCTGAAAATGCCGTCGGGCGCGCCTAGGGCCTCTTCCGGCACCGCACCCGCGCCGCCCTGCTCTGTGAACATGGTTGCGATCTCGGCGTTGCTCACCGTGCGCCGCGTGACCGAGCCCTCGTCCAGCAGCTCCGCCACGCTGGCGAGCCGGAAGCCCACCCGGTCAAGAGTCGGTTCGGTGACGACCGGGCGATTGACGCGGTCGCGCAGGATCAGCCGCGCGGTGTCGAAGATTGCCACGCGCATGGCGCGGGCGGAGATCGTGGCGCCGGCAACAATGTCGGGCCGTGGCGCACCGACATTGACACGGCCGACTACTAAGTCGCGGTGGTCGGCCAAGAACCCATCGAGCTTGACCTGCCTGATCGGTTCGCGAATGACGTAGGGCTCCTTGTGGAAGACCACAGTTGCGCCTGATAACGTGCCCTGGGTATCGACGGCGGCGATCACATCGAAGGGAACGCCGGAGTAGCCGGGCGCGGCAACCACATCGAGCGTCGAAAAGATGTAGGCGACGACTTCGTCGCCCTTGTACACCGCTGCTGCCGGCGGATCGCCTTCCGTCGGCCCGATGCGGTCCGCATCGGGAAAGACCGTGGCCAGGACTTCGGGTGTGAGACGCGACGCCAAATCGTGATCGGGATTTTGCTGCGCCGCGGCGCCGGGGCCGAGAAACAGCAGGCACAACCCGGCCAACGCAGCAATGGCAGCTCCGAAGCGCCCAAATGAGAGCCGGCGGACTTTCCGCTCACTACGCGCCCTCGCCATCCTCTCCCGCCTTGTGGCTTAAAACGCCTCCCTCCCGAGCGCGCCAAGCGCCTCAGGGGCTCCTCGTCGAACGGTTTCGTGAGGCGACCGCCGGCAGACCCGCCGGCCCGCCATGGGATGGGCTGTCTCCCCGCCAGAATAGTACCAATATCGAGGTCAGGTGTTCAATTTCCCGTCGTTCCACCAAGCATTCCAATGGGTTA